>NZ_JBZAYZ010000011.1:0-101736 GCF_058242705.1 Clostridium pabulibutyricum | reverse complement strand
AAAAATTAATTGTTTCTAAGGTTTGTTTGCCATACCTTAAATTAATAGCATCAAAACAATAAAGCACCAGCAAAAAACTGGTGCTAATAATTAAAACTTTTTGGGACATTTTCAAAAATGCTTGACATAGTAAATATAAAATTTCATAATCACCTTTATGATTCAAAATATATTGTTATAATACTATTATATAAAACATTCGAGGAGGAATACTCTTGAACAACTTTCTAAATAAACTATCATATTACTTCAAAGACAGTTATGGTATGGATAAACTTTCAAAACATCTTTTTATAGCAGGATTAATATTTATGATATTCAGACATACTTCCACTTTTGGGGTTGTCTGCATATTATATTCTGGATGGAGATGTATTTCAAAAAATAAATACAAAAGATATCGTGAACTTCAATCCTACGAAAAATTCATTTCGCCTATAATCTTTAAATTCAACAACTTTAAAGCTGGGAGAAGCAAGAAACTGTATTATAAAATATTAAAATGTCCAAATTGTTCTCAAAAATTAAGGGTTCCCAAACACAAGGGGAAAATGACAGTGACATGCTCAAAATGTGGGACTTCCTTCAGAGCTAAATCATAATTGCTGAACTTTTTTATGTACATGATTTATGATAAAATAATATAAAAATGTAAAGGCAGGCGATGTATGTGGGAGAACGAAAAATATTCATTTCAATTTTTAAATTGATAGTCTTTGCATTTTGGATTGTATTTCAATTCATAGCTGTAACTCTTATATATAATGTGCTTAACATATTCTTCATATACTACTTCGCAATATTCGAAGTTATAAGTGCAATTGCAGTAATTCATTTAAATTACAAGTACAAAAGTACATCCTACAAGGTAAGCTGGATCTCGCTCATACTGCTTATTCCTATAATTGGAGTCATAGTCTATGTTATATCACGTATAGGCGCAAATAGAAACTTCAGCAAAATAAACAAAATAGACCATGGCGAGAAGCTTCTTGACAAAGAAGACAAAACCATGCTTGAATCTCTAAAAAAGAGAAATAAAGTAAGGTATAACGAAACAAGGTTAATTAAAAATATAAGCGGATACACCTCTTATTCAGACACGGAAATAACATATTTTCCATGCGGTGAATCCATGTATGAAAAACTTTTATGTGATTTAAAGTCGGCAGAGAAATTTATTTTTTTGGAATACTTTATAATATCAAAAGGTCAAATGTGGAATGAAATTCTCGATATTTTAATACAAAAATCTCAGCAGGGTGTTGAAATACGCATACTTGTTGACTATGTGGGATCAATGTTTGTTCTTCCAAAAGACTTTAGACGAATCTTAAAACAGAACAATATAAAATTTAAAATTTTTAATCCAATAAAACTTATTCTTAATTTTATGCTCAATTACAGAGATCATAGAAAAATAATAGTAATTGACGGAAAATCAGCATTTACAGGCGGAATAAATATCGGAGATGAATATATAAATCTATACGAGAAGTACGGATATTGGAAAGATATGGCTGTGCGTATAGAGGGAAACGCAGTGTACAGCTTTACTGTGATGTTTTTAAAAATGTGGGAGTCTATAACAAAACGAAAGGAATATTTCAAAAAATACTCATCTAGTTTTCCAGCAAAGAATACAGGCGGAATTGTAATTCCATATTCAAGCGGACCAGAACAAATTGAAAGCACTGCAGAAAATATATACCTGAATATAATAAACAGTGCCAAAAATTATGTTTATATAACCACTCCTTATCTTATAATAGACTACGATATGATGCTTTCTCTCTCTCTTGCTGCAAAACGCGGAGTGGATGTAAGAATAATAACTCCATTCATTCCTGACAAAAGAGTTATCCAAATACTTACGAGATCCCATTATGATACTCTTTTGGACTCAGGAGTTAAAATTTACGAATACACCCCTGGATTTATTCACGGCAAGACATTCGTTTCAGATGATGAGTGTGCCATAGTTGGTACAATAAACCTTGACTACAGAAGCTTGTTTTTACATTTTGAATGTGCTGTATACATATACAATATGCCTGTAGTACATCAAATCAAAGATGACTTTGTAAATACACTTTCAAAATCACAAAAAATAAACAAAATTGCATGGAAAAAAAGAGGATTTTCAAAAAAAATTCTTGAGTCAATACTCAGATTATTTGGTCCTCTTGTCTGATATAAAAAGCAGTGCGGCAGCAAACACAGTATGAACTTTGGCACATTGCAACTGTAACCTGCCCATACTTTATTGCCGCCGCACTACTATTGAATATTCAACAATACACTACTTTAATGACTTTTCCCGTATTAACCAATCATGAAACATTCTTATCTTCATTTTGAACAACACTGTGTTTCCTTCCATAAATGAAATACAGTATTATTCCAAGTACAAGCCAAGTCAAAAATCCAATCCACGTTATGAGTTTCATAGAAGAAAGAAGCATTATGCAACATATAACAGTCACTATAGGAGTATACGGTACCCCCGGACATTTGAACTTCCTCTCAAAATCAGGCATTGTCTTTCTAAGGTAAACAACTCCTGCTGAAACTATCATAAAACTTAAAAGCGTACCTATGCTAAGAAATTCCACAATTATATTTAGTGGTAGAAGCCCTGCTATGATTGATGCTATAACACCTGTTATTACAGTAGCTTTAACCGGTGTATTGTACTTTCTATTCATCTGTGAAAATATTTTAGGTATAAGTCCGTCTCTTGACATAACCATAAATATTCTAACCTGCCCATAAAGCATTGCAAGCATTACAGATACCATTCCAACAATTGCTCCAACCCCAACAAGAGCCGATCCCCAATTGATTCCAACACTTGAAAGAGCACTCGGTACTGCATTATCAGAAATTATCTGCTTATATGGTATCATACCCGTAAGAACCACTGCTACCGACACATAGAGCACACAGACTACTATAAGGCACATTATGATTCCCCTCGATACATCCCGTTTTGGGTTTTTTGCCTCTTCAGCAGAAGTAGAAATTGCATCAAAGCCTATAAACGAGAAAAATACCATACCCGCACCACTGAAAACTCCCTTCCACCCATAAGGCATAAATGGATGATAGTTAGACACACGTATGTGCGATGCTCCAAGCAATATAAACAATAGTATTACAAATATCTTGATTGCAACTATTATATTATTCACTTTGGAACTTTCCTTCATTCCATAGCAAAGCATCAATGTCAGTATAAGTATTATTGCAACTGCAGGCAAATCAAATATTCCTCCATTTTGCGGTGATGCCGATATGGCCTGAGGAAGATTCAACCCCGCCGATTTTAATACACCTCTAAAGGTTCCCGACCATCCCGATGCAACCGCACTTACAGCAACAAGATACTCTGCCGTAAGACACCATCCTATAACCATTGCAATAAATTCTCCAAAGGCAATATATGCATATGAATACGTACTTCCCGCAACAGGGAACATAGTTGCAAGTTCGCAATAGCACAATCCACACAAACATGCTACTACACCGGCAAGGACAAATGAAAGTATTATCCCCGGACCTGCTGCATGTGCGCCCTCTCCTGTAGCAACAAATATTCCAACGCCTACAACCGCACCTACTCCAAGCAAAGCTATATCCTTTGCTGTAAGATTTCTTTCAAGATTGGTTTTCTCTACGCTGGCCTTTAATTGCTCAAGAGACTTTTTCTTAAAAAGATTCATAAAAAGCCCACCTTTACATTTTTTTGTTTTCATTTTGTACTACACTGTGATGTCGTCCGTATAAAAAATACACCACGAGTCCCATAACAAGCCATACTACAAATCCAATCCACGTTATAAGCCTCATCGATATCAAAAGTGCAATACAGCATAATATTGTCACAATAGGCGTAAATGGAACACCTGGGCATTTGAACTTTCTCTCAAGATCCGGCATTTTCTTTCTAAGATATATAACTCCTGCAGAAACCACTATAAAACTCAATAGCGTACCAATGCTTACAAATTCCACAATTATATTCAAAGGAAGAAGACCTGCTATAAGCGATGCAACCCCACCTGCAATCAAAGTTGATGCATACGGAGTTTTATGCCTGCTGTGAATCCTTGAAAATATCTGTGGCAGAAGTCCATCTCGTGACATTGCCATAAATACTCTAACCTGCCCATATAGAATGGCTATTATAGTCGAAATCATTCCAAGAACAGCACCTATCCCCACAAGAGTCGATCCCCATCTTATTCCAATCCTTGAAAGAGATTGCGGTACAGCATTGTCCGTAACAATTTCCTTGAATGGGACTATTCCAACAAGCACAAAAGAAACTGAAACATATAATATGCAAATTACCAAAAGACACATTATAATTCCTCTTGATACATCTTTCTTCGGATCTTCGGCCTCTTCAGCAGAAGTAGAAATTGCATCAAAACCCAAGAATGAAAAAAACACAGTACTTGCACCTGCAAAAATTCCATTCCACCCATAAGGTGCAAAAGGATGATAGTTGTGTGGATTTATATGTCCAAAACCTATAATTACAAAAATTATAATTACTGAAATTTTTATTGCCACAATAACATTGTTTACTCTTGAACTCTCTTTCATACCAATATAAAGAAGATATGTGATTGCGAGTATTATAAGAACAGCAGGCAAATCAATAATACCTCCATTTTGCGGCGATGCAGATATTACTTTGGGCAGATAAATTCCTATACCTGCAATAATACCTTTAAAAGTTCCCGACCATCCTGATGCAACTGCACTTGCAGCCACAATATATTCGGAAGTAAGACACCATCCTACAATAACAGCTGTAAGTTCGCCAAAAGCGACATATGCATACGAATAAGTGCTTCCTGCAACAGGAAGCATAGTTGCAAGCTCACAGTAACACAATCCACACAGACATGCTACTATGCCGGCAAGTATAAATGATACTATAATGCCGGGCCCTGCCATATGTGCACCTTCTCCTGTGGCAACAAATATTCCTACTCCTACAACTGCTCCCACCCCAAGAGCAGCTATATCTTTCGCTTTTAAGCTTTTCTTTAATCCTGTTTTTTGAACACTTCTTTGCAAGTTGCTTAAAGATTTCTTTTTAAAAAGATCCATAAAAGAGCACCTTTCACCTATGACAGTTCCATTTCGTCATTATTTTTAATACAATACATTATTTCATTATATAACATTTTGCAATTTAATTAAATATAAAATATAAATAACAGTTTTTCAATAAAACTTATTTTACAATTCCATATTATTTAAAACATCTCTAAGACCTTTTAGCTCTTCCTTTGTAAGTGTAATTCCCTTGCCCATCTTATCGTGTTCCGGAGACCAGTCTCGTATATCATACTTGGACTCTCTTTCATTCCAGCTTATAAAATTGAGCTCTTTGTTCCACCCACTTTTTGAGCGTGAAATCACCCCAAAATTTTCTTGTATTTCAAACTTTATTCCCGACATATGTACCCCTCCCTTTTTTATATTTTTATTATATCATCTATAAACTATATATAATCTTTGAACAAATTTTAAATTTATCGTAAAATATTTCTTTTTTGTCCTATTATAAAAATAATCATATTGACTTATTATTGTCTGAAACATTATACTTAAAATAAACTCTAATTGCTTGTACATTAAAAGAGGTCTATATGAAACTTATTAGGAAAATATATAAATTTATACCGAAATACTCTGTAAAGCCGCTGATTTTATGTGTTATATTTAATTTCAGTATATATTCGGGCGTTCGTTTATTCTACAATGATAGAGTATTCTACAATTTGACAACATTTTTCGACGATAAAATTCCGGTAATACCAATAACTGTAATAATATATTTAGGAAGTTATATATTTTGGATATTCAATTACATATTAATAAGCAGTATAAATAAAAAACGCTGTTATCGATTTTTAATGGCTGATATTATAGGAAAACTAATATGCGGAATAATATATGTGACAATTCCAACCACAAATATAAGACCGGATATTATTACATCCGATATTTTTTCGGACATGCTTAAATTTCTATACAGCATAGATCCTGCAAACAACCTGTTTCCATCTATTCACTGCCTTGTAAGCTGGTACTGCTTTATAGGCATAAGAAACTGCAAGTCGGTTCCAAAGTGGTATCGGTATTTCTCTTTGTTTGCCGCTGTGGCTATATGTATTTCAACACTTACAACAAAACAGCACGTTTTAGTTGATGTATTTGGAGGTATTTTTTTGGCTGAATTGACCTGGCAGCTCTCCCTTCACTTGAAACTTTATAAAACATTTAAGCTGATTAATCAGGAGGTATAGGAATTATAAATGAAAGTTCTTACTATAGCAATACCATGTTACAATTCAGAATCCTACATGAAAAAAGCAGTTGAATCACTATTAATCGGCAGTAGTGACCTTGAAATTTTGATCATAGATGATGGTTCCTGTGACAGTACTTCAACAATAGCAGATAACTATGAAAGAAAATACCCAAATTTGATAAGAGCAATACATAAAAAAAATGGTGGACATGGAGATGCAGTAAATACCGGCCTTAAGAATTCTACCGGTGTATACTTCAAAGTGCTCGATAGTGATGACTGGCTAGATAAAAACAGTCTCAAAGAAGTGCTTTCTATACTCACTGAAATGATTGAAAATAAAAAATACGTAGATATGTTCATTACAAATTATGTATACGAAAATGTTACTATGCATAAATCGAAAAGTATAAACTATAAAGGTGCGATGCCGGAAAATAAAATATTCACCTGGGACAACTTGGGCCATTTTAAAAATAGTCAAAATATACTCATGCATTCTGTAATATATCGAAGCAATCTTTTAAGAGAGTGTAAACTCGAACTCCCAAAGCACACTTTTTATGTTGACAATATATTTGTATACAAGCCTCTTCCCTATGTAAAAACAATGTATTATGCTGATCTTGACCTTTACAGATACTTTATAGGGAGAGACGATCAATCTGTAAATGAAAAAATTATGATAAAACGAATAGACCAACAAATAAGAGTCACAAAAATTATGATTGACTGCTGTGATCCAACACAAATAGAGTGCAAAAATCTAAAAAAATATCTTATAAAATATCTTATTATTATGATGACTATAACATCAGTACTATTAATGAAGGAAAACACTCCTGAAAGTTTAGATAAAAAGAAGGATTTATGGAATTATTTAAATAAAAAAAATAAAAATTTGTACAGGGAAGTAACAAAATCAACCCTTGGAATTTTAATGCAGATAAAAAATCTTGTTGTAAGAAATATAATACTGTTTTGCTACTCAGTATCAAGAAAGGTATTTGGCTTCAACTAAAGTCAAATACCTTGACTTTATAGATTCACATGCACTCTTTTACACAAAACAGAGCCTTTTCTACAATGTCATCCATGTCGAAATACTTGTAAGCTGCAAGTCTCCCTCCAAAAATAACATTTTTTTCACCCTCTGCACGTGTTTTGTACTTATTGTACACTTTCTCATTTTTATCATCATTTATAGGGTAATACGGCTCTCTCCCTTCCTTCCACTCTTCTGGATATTCCCGGGTTATAACCGTTCTTGGATTCACATTTTCTCCCTGGCATCCAAATTCAAAATGTTTATGTTCAATTATTCTCGTATATGGAACACCATATTCAGTAAAATTCACAACTGCATTTCCCTGATAATTTTCACAATCCATAACCTCAGTTTCAAAACGCAGAGAACGATATTCAAGTTTACCATAACAATAATTATAATATTCATCAATCATTCCAGTGAATACAATTTTTTTAGCCAAACGTGAAAGTTCATTTCGTTCTTTCAAAAAATCCGTATCAAGAATAACTTTTGAACCTTCAAGCATCTTTTTTATAATGTCGGTATACCCTCCAACAGGTATACCCTGGTATCTATCATTAAAATAATTGTTGTCATAAGTAAATCTTACAGGAATTCGTTTTATAATAGATTTTGGAAGCTTGGACGCACTTCGCCCCCATTGCTTTTCCGTATATCCCTTTATCAATTTTTCATATATATCACATCCAACAAGACTTATAGCCTGCTCTTCAAGATTTTTCGGCTCGTCAATTCCTGCCTCCATTATTTGACTCTGTATTTTTAATCTAGCCTCTTCTGGTGTAACCACACCCCACATTTTATTAAATGTATTCATGTTAAACGGCATATTATACAGCTCCGATTTATATATCGCAACGGGTGAATTTGTATACCTATTGAACTCGGCAAATTGGTTTATGTAATCCCATACTTTTTTATTGTTTGTATGGAAAATATGCGCTCCATATTTATGCACCTGAATACCTTCTATATTATCTGTATAAATATTGCCTCCTATATGGGAACGTTTATCTACAACCACGCATTTTTTACCAAACCTGCCTGCTTCATAGGCAAATGATGCCCCAAAGAGTCCCGCCCCTACAATCAAATAATCATACATTCAAAAATTCTCCTTTATTTTTAATCTCAAAATCCTTTCTAGTATATCATAAAAATAACCGGCTTATGGAATAAGTCCACATGCCGGTTTAAAATTACTTCATTGATTTTATTATAGTGTCTGCAAGGCCATCTACCAATTCAATATCATCAGTCTTCATACTTGAAGTTACTGATACATCCTCATCCAGTATATTCATATTCTTCATTTCTTCAAGAAGTTTACGCATAAGCTTTCCTGACTGAGGTGACCATGATCCATTTTCTATAAGCGCAACGGTACGCTTTTGAAGATTAAGTGCATTCATATCCATCAAATAATCTAACATAGGAGGATAAATCTTCAAATTATAAGTTGAACATGCAAGAACAAGGTGGCTGTATTTAAAAGTCTCAGAAATCAAGTATGACACATGAGTTTTTGAAACATCATACATTGCCACATTTTTCATGCCTTTTTCCACAAGCTTAACTGCAAGATTGTTTGCCGCAGCTTCAGTATTCCCATACATGCTTCCATAAACTATGAGAACGCCTTTTTCTTCCGGTTCATAACTGCTCCACTTGTTATACTTGTCAAGTATATATCCAAGATCACTTCTCCATACAACTCCGTGAAGAGGACATATAGTTTTTATATCAAGTTTTCCTGCTTTTTTGAGCAGATTTTGAACTTGAGGTCCATACTTTCCAACAATATTAGTATAATATCTTCTTGCTTCATCAAGCCAATCCCTATCATAGTTCACTTCATCATTGAACATTTTGCCATCCAGTGATATAAACGATCCAAAAGCATCTGCTGAAAACAACGTACCATCTGTAAGATCAAATGTTACCATTGCCTCAGGCCAATGAACCATAGGTGCAGCTACAAATGCAACCTTATGTTTTCCAAAAGACTGTGTATCTCCCTCTTTTACCTTTATTACATCTTTTTCATCCAAACTGAATCCAAATTGATTCAGCAACATGAAAGCTTTTTCCGTACATATTATTTTTGCATCTTTATAATGCATTCGTACTTGATCAAGACACGCTGCATGGTCCGGTTCTACATGATTCACTACAATATAATCAAGCTTTCTGTCTCCCAGCACTTTCTTTATATTTTCAATAAATTGCCTGCCTACGGACCAATCTGCCGTATCAAACAATACATTTTTTTCATCCAAAAGAACATAAGCATTATAAGAAACACCACGTGGGATAGGATGAATATTTTCAAATAGAGTAAGTCTGCGATCGTCGCCGCCAACCCAGTAAAGATCTTCATTTATTTTTCTAACGCAATACATATTATTTACCCCTCCTTTGTTATAAAACAATTATATCACGTATTCAAACTAAGATTCTATAAACATATCTTTTCCTTCACCGCATGCAGGACAAGTCCAATCTTCTGGAAGATTTTCAAACAATGTCCCTGGAAGAACTTCACCCTCTGGATCTCCTTCTCCCGGATCATATTCATATCCACATCCATTGCACACATAGTATTTCCAGTCTGGAGCAACTTTTTTAGGAACAGATCTTTTCATCTTTTTCATTGGTGGAGCTGGTTTTTTAGGTTTTCCAGTATTAAATGCCTTTGCCAAAAGCGGCATTATCTCCATGATATCCCCTATGATGCCATAATCCGCATTTTTAAATATCTTGGCATTAGCATCTTTATTTATTGCAACAATAGTAGATGCATCCTTTATGCCTTTCAAATGCTGGCTTGCACCTGAAATTCCACAGGCAATATAAAGATTTCCCTTGAATTTCTGTCCTGACATTCCAACATATCTGTTTATCGGTACATATTTAAGTGTTTCTGCAACAGGACGCGATGAACCTATAGCTGCACCTGCCTGTACCGCAAGCTCTTCTACAAGCTTCATATTTTTCTTCTCACCTATACCCATACCAACGCTTACCACTCTTTCAGCCTTTGTTATAGGCGTATCAATAGGTATTCCAACAGTGAAATCATATCCATCCTTTTTAAGAGCATCTACAAGCTGTTCAACTCTTTCTTTTGCACTGCCATCTTTAAACAATATCTTCTTTCGATATCCTGTAGCAGGTCCAGGTCCAGCCACCCTTGCCGAAGCTCCCTTTGGCTGTTTGCCAACAAGATGTGCTGCAATTACAACCTTTTGGATTTCATTTGTTCCTTCATATATAGTACATATTTTTGCATCCCTGTATGCCCGTTCAACTTCCATTCCCTTCAAGTAACCGCTTCCTCCAAATATTTGAAGGGATTCATTTACAATTTCAAGGCATGAATCTGAAGTATATTGTTTTGCCATTGCAGCCTGCATACTGTATTCTTCATGGTTTTGTTTCAATTCAGCTGCGCTGTATACAAGGAATCTTGAAGCCCTAAGCTTTGTAGCCATATCAGCCAGTTTAAAAGCTATCGACTGTTGTCTGCATATAGGCTTTCCAAATTGAACTCTTTCTTTTGAATATTCAAGTGCTTTTTCAAAAGCACCCTGAGCAATTCCAAGTGCCTGGGCAGCAATTCCTATACGTCCGCCATCAAGCGTTGCCATAGCAATTTTAAATCCTTGTCCCTCTTCTCCAAGAAGATTTTCTTTAGGAACTTTTACATCATTAAATATAAGCTGTGCAGTTGCAGATGAACGAATACCCATCTTGTCATAGTGATCGCTGAAGGTAAATCCCTTCCATCCTTTTTCCACAATAAATGCACTTATACCTTTTGTCCCTATATTAGGTGTAGTAATTGCAAACACTACATATATATCCGCTTTGCCTGCATTTGTTATAAATATTTTCTCTCCGTTTAAAACATAATGGTCACCCTCGAGAACAGCTGTTGTTTCAGTACCACCTGCATCACTTCCGGCATTTTCTTCTGTAAGTCCAAAAGCACCAAGTTTTTTGCCTGTTGCAAGAGGAACTAAATATTTTTTCTTCTGCTGTTCTGTTCCATAAGCAGCAATTGGATATGTCCCAAGAGATGTGTGTGCAGAAAGTATTACCCCTGTACCTCCATCAACTCTTGAAAGTTCCTCAACAGCTATAGCATAACTTAATACATCAAGTCCTGCACCACCATACTGTTTTGAATACGGGATGCCAAGTACTCCCATGTCGCCTAATTTTTTAACAGCTTCCTCCGGGAATTCATTGTCCTGATCAAGTTTAAAGGCAATAGGCTTTACTTCTTCTTCAGCAAATTTTCTAATTTTGTTTCTCAAATTTTCATGTTGCTCTGTAGTTTTGAAAAACATCTATATATCCCTCCCTTTAATAAAAACAGCTCAAAATATCTATTGATATTTAATTTTAGCAAACATGCATCTAAATAGTATACTTTTATTATAGTCCTTATATAATCATATTACAATGCCTTTGCTACAATATTCCATGAAATTCTTTCTATGAGAGAACCTACAGAATATTGATAATAAACAAATGTAAATTAAACTTATCTTTTACTTGTATATGCCGCCTTTAAAATTTATATTTTTCAGACGGCACAAATTCAAAAATTTTCTCTATTCAACATTATAAGATTTCAAAAAAGGCAGGGCTTCTGCAACCTTAATACCTATAACAGGCATTGGAACTAGTATTGCACTTTTTACTTCATCATAACTTGCCCCAAGACTTTTTGCCCTTTTAATATGAAACGGGAGTCCTCCATTCATACCTTCTGCAACAAGAACCGAAATATATGCAAGCTCATGTACTTTTTTATCAAGGCAGCTCTCACTTGCCTGTTTCATTACAGCTTTCATAAAAGTCTCCCCCACACCCTCTGTTTCATCAATAAACATCTTAAAACCTTCTGTTACATTTTTCACTGTAACCATCCTTTCTTGTATGTAAAATTTTATCCTTCATACATATAGACAAAAAATAAAATTCAAAGATACGGTTACACCAAATTATTTTGAATTATTTTTAAAACCTCATCATACCGTGATGGTTTCCTGTCAGGCATATTTGAATAAAGATAAAATTCTTCTTTCTCACTTCTTCATTATATATATAATTTTTTTCTTCAAAATTCAAACCTTTTACAATACTTCTAACCTTTTTTTGCATATTTTCCCTGTTCCCAGAAAAGTTTACCCAAGCATAGCATGAACATGGGTTTTTCTCGTATATAATGCTACAGTGATTTGCAAAAAATGAATCAATATTCATTCTCGCCCTATAAAGAAGTCCCTTTATTGCCCCTTTTGATTTTCCAAGAACCCCTGCCGTATAGCAAATGTCCAGTCCAAACATATCTATCAGGGAAAATACTATTCTCTGGTTGATTGACAACCTTCGGACCATAGCATAAAAACATCCATTTTGCAAATTTTTAATTTCCTCCTCAACAATAACTTCTTCCTCTGGAATAGGTTTCATATCCTTAAGCAGGACCCCCTCCCTTTCAAGTATGTTCCAATTATCTATACTCACAATATACTTATTCTTCTCTTTTTTTATTTTTGCTAGAAACTCATGGAAACATATTGTTCTAAGCCATTTCTTAATTGCCTTTTCGTCTTTTAAATTTTCGAAATTTTCACAGGCTTTTAAAAAAGTCTCCTGGACAATATCCAACGCATCATCGGGATGACATGTTAATTTCATTGCATAGTTGTAAATATATGAACTATACATTTTAAAGGCATATGTAATATCCATCTTTGTCTCCCTATGTATATTTTTGTTCCCATTTTTCAAGAAACATAAGTTGTTCATCCGTATGAAACCAGTGTTCTCCATTTTGCATAACCGTTAAAGAACAGTTAAATTCTTCTTTAAATTTATCAACAATTTCTATGGAAGTTAAATTGTCATTTTCAGCATAGAGAATATGTGTCGGTGCATTCCAATTATTAACAGGATTTTGCTTTACATAAGTATAATATTTCCATGAAAGTGTTTCTCCAAAATATGTTTTAATCTCTTGTTTATTTCTGAGATCATCTTTAGTAACATTAGACCACTGCATCATGTTCTCAATGAGTAATTTCATATCCAAAACAGGTGAAATAAAAAGTGCATTTTGAAAGTATTCATCTTTAAAAGCAAGAAGACTAAAGTATGCACCAATACTAATTGAATACAGAGCCCTGCATCCCCAACGCTCTTTTACATAATCAAGTACTATTTTTAATTCTGGAACTATGTTCCAGGGATTAAATGTATCTTTTTCAGACTTTCTTTCACCATGCTCAGGCAAATCAATTGCAAGAACCTGCCATCCTTTAGCACATGCAGTTTTTGAAAATCTTTCCGCCTCTTCCTTATAGCCACATTTTCCATGTATGAATAAATAAACATTTTTAGACGGTTTTCCATAAAGCACAGCTGGTATATTGTTTATATTAAATTTGTTTTTCATATAACATCATCCTATCTAGAAAATATTGAAGCTTAATTAATTTTATCATTCATGTTAAAAAAAGAAAACTGAGTATGAATTTAGTTTTTACATAAATCTTATACTCAGCTTTCTCTTGTACATATTATATTTTACAATCGCCTATTGTTAAAATATCACTTAGTTTCCTCATTAAAAATTTCTTTCATCTTATTCCATGAATCTTCAATGTCGTCACATAAATTAAATAGTCCTGATGCACCAACGATAAAGACTTCAACACCTGCATTGTTTAACTCTTTAAATGTTTTTTTATTGGCTGATCCATCAATTTCAATCAAATATTTATAATTATTTTCAACCTTTAATTTTTTCAAATATTTAATCTTATCCAGCATTTCACGTATAAAAGGTTGACCAGCAAATCCAGGATCTACGCTCATCACCGTAATCTTATCCAATAAATGGATATACTGTTTTATATATTCAACCGGTGTCTCAGGGTTTAGTACAACTCCTACTTTACACCCTAACTCTCTTATTCTATTTATTGTTCTAAAACCTATTGAATTTAAAGTCTCAGCATGCGGACAAATATAATCTGCTCCAGCATCTGCTAAAGTATCAATGTAATCATAGGGATTTGTAACCATTAAATGACAATCTAACGGAAGTTTTGATACTCTCTTGATTGCTTTTATAAAATCAGGTGAAAATGCCAGGTTATTTACATAATGCCCATCCATAATGTCTACATGATACATATCTGCATATTTATTCAATACCTCAATTTGCCTCTTTATATCCAATAAATCCATACACATTAGTGATGGTGAAAATTTTGCTTTACTCATTTTTTATCTCCTTTGTGCTACTTGAATGATATTTGAAATTATAGTAGACTGTGTATAATGTACTATAGTTTTGAAAAGTACAATGATTTTTTTAGGCTGAGTGTGTAAAAGAGGCCACTTTTACACACTCAATATCTTATATATATTCCTTTAATTTTTGCTTTATTTCTTCTATTGACATTAAATTTTCAAGTCCTACTACATTGCCTCCTCTTTCACATTCATGTACTAAATCCTGTGCACAAATAATCAAGTCAGCCATTCCTTCACTCAAATCTGAAATTGATGTGTGTCCTACAGAAACACCTTCAACATTCAAATCTTTTAAAGCTTTCTTAATATTCATTTCAAGAATAAATGATGATCCTAATCCATTTCCACAACAACACATTATACTTTTAATCATGCTTATTCCTCCAAATTCTTATTAGTTTTCTACCTTTACAGTTTCCTTTTTAGAAAAATTATATACTATAGGCAATATAAACAAAATTGCTATTATTATCATTATGCCACTTCCGCCAACCATTCCTGATAACTTGCTAACTACTAATCCAACAACACTAAAGTCTGAATCACCAAATGTTATATTGGAGTATCCAAGTGAAGCCATTACCGGCATTAGAAATGCTGATAAAATTGTGGATATCAAACCATTGATGAATGAACCAGTTACGCATCCTTTTATACCACCCTCTGTGTTACCAAATACTCCAGCCGTAGCTCCAGTAAAGAATTGAGGAACTACACCAGGTAAGATCAATGCTAAAGCCATTCCTCCGCCATTTAACAATATTATCAATCCAAGTCCTGCAACTGCTCCAATGAAAGAACAAATGAATCCTATCAATACAGCATTTGGTGCAAATGGGAATACTACAGGGCAGTCTATAGCTGGTTTTGCATTTGGAACCAACTTCTCGGAGATTCCTTTAAAAGCAGGTACTATTTCTGCCAATACCAATCTTACTCCAGATAAAATTATATACACACCACCTGCAAAAGTTACTGATTGTACCAATGAATAGAGAATCCAATTTTGGTTTCCTATTATTTTCACAGCTGCCGGCTGATTACTTGTAATGGAAACACCGCATATAATCATGTATAACACAAACATTATCAAAGATATTGACACTGAACTGTCTCTCATAAATCCCAAAGCTTTTGTAAACTTAATCTCTTCTGTTGATTTCTTATTTTTTGCAAATAATTTACCTGTTTGAGCTGCAAGCCAATATGCTATGCTTCCGGAATGACCAAGGGCAACAGTATCATTTCCCATTAATTTACGCATTGTTGGCTGTACAATTGCCGGCATTACTGCCATAAAAAATCCAAGTAGTAACCCTCCTGAAATTATAAGTGATGCTCCTCTTAATCCAACAAAGCTTAAGCAAGCCGCTATCAAAGTTGCCATATATAGTGTAAGATGGCCTGTCAAAAATATATATTTGAATCTTGAGAATCTTGCGAGAACTATGTTGGCAACCATTCCAAGTGCCATTATAGCTGCCGATGCCGTAGCAAAATCTTTTAACAGCATAGCTGCCATGGCATCTGAATTTGGAACTACTCCCGAAACTCCAAACGATAACTGAAATAAGTCCCCAAAACCTCCAAGAGTTCCAGATACCACCCCTGCTCCTGCAGATATAAGCAAGAAACCTAAAATTGTTTTTATTGTACCTTTAACTGTATTTTCAAATGATGCTTTTTGCAACAACAAACCTATTAATGCTATAAGACCAACCAATATAGCTGGAACAGAAGCAATTTGTTGTAGGATATTCAATATTCCGTTCATAATTTCCCCTCCTAATTTATCATTAAATCGTATAATACATCTTCATTTTTGCTTGATAATAACTGTTCAACTTTTTCTTCGTTCATTAGTAATTCAGATAATTCCTGTAAGGCTTTTAAATGTGAAGATGAATCAGTTGCGGCCAAAACTATCAGCAACTTTACTGGCTGTGTCCTATTTTCAAAATTAACACCTTCTCTTATCAACAAAACCGACAATTGTTTATCTATTACGCCATTCTCTGGTCTAGCATGTGGTAATGCTATATAAGGTGACAATATATAATAGGGCCCAATTTCCCGTGTAGCTTCAATTATTGCTTTTGGGTAATCATCTGTAACAAATCCTCCGTCTACTAACGGCTGCACGCTTTTTATTATTGAGTCTTCCCAGTTTAAAACTTTATCCAGAATTTGCACATTTGATTTTGATAACATGTCTTGAATCATTTTTTTCTCCTTTCTTTATCTACGATAATCATCTTGCTTTCATTATACTGGATTCATATTATATAAAAAAAGTCCAACTTTTGTATATGTTTTCAGCACTAATAGTGCAAAAAAATGTGCTTCAAATTCTGTAAAGTAAAAAGCTGCATTTTACTAATAAATGCAATTATATTGCATTACAGAGTGTCGACAAAGTCGACACTCATTTGTTTTTATTGTAAAATAAAAATGGTGATGAAAAATGTTAACAAAACGAGGAAAAGATATAAGAGCACAAGTTGAATTATACAGCCTTGAAGATTTAGTACCCAAAGATCATTTATTAAGAAAAATAGATAAAGCTATTAACTTTAATTTTATATATGACGATGTAGAAGAATTATACTCTGATTTTGGAAGACCAAGCATTGATCCCGTTGTTCTCATAAAAATAGTAGTTATCCAATATATATTTGGTATACCTTCAATGAGACAAACTATAAGAGATATTCAAGTCAATATGGCCTATAGATGGTTTCTTGGATACTCAATCAGTGAAAAAATTCCACACTTTTCTACATTTAATAAGAACTATGAAAGAAGATTTAAGAACACCGAAATATTTACCAATATATTTATAAAAATACTTGATTTAGCTGAAAAACAAGGATTTTTAGCCGCTGAGCAAGTATATATTGACTCAACGCATATAAAAGCAAGTGCAAACAAGAAAAAATTCAAAAGAGTTAACGTAAAGGTTGAAGCTAAAAAATATAAAAACAAGCTTGATAAAGAAATAGATGCCGACAGGCAGCATCATGGCAAAAAACCATTAAAAAAAACTGAAAAAATAGAAACCAAGGAAGTTGTCCAGAGTACTACCGACAAAGAAAGTGGCATGTTCTATAAAAATGAAAAGGAAAAATGCTTCGCATACCTTGCCCATACAGCTTGTGATGATGCAAATTTTATTCTTGATTTTGAGGTTACCCCTGGAAATGTTCATGATAGTGTTGCTTTCTATGATCTCTATAATAAAGTATATTCAAGATTTGGAGATAAAATGTTTGCTGTCGCAATAGATGCAGGATATAAAAACCCATCCATTGCAAAAACTATACTGGATTCAGGTATTTTACCGTCAATGCCATATAAACGTCCTATGACTAAAAAAGGATTTTTTAAAAAATACGAGTATGTATATGATGAATATAATGATTGTTATATATGCCCTAATAATAAAATATTAAAGTACTCAACCACCAATAGAGAAGGTTATAAAGAGTATAAATCAAACTGCTGTGATTGTAAAAATTGTGATTTAATTAGTAAATGTACCAACAGTAAAAGCAAACACAAACTTGTCGTAAGACATGTGTGGGAGAACTATCTTGAAGAAGCCGATCATCTAAGACAATGGAAGTCACGCTTACTTTCGCATGCATGAATTTAAAGAAACTAGCAAATAGGCTCTGGAAAAGGAGGCTATTTTTGCTTGTATTTAATAAAATACATTTCCAGATACAAATATTTTCCATTATAATCCAAAAGCCATATTTTCATTTTTGAAAATATGGCTTTTGTCTACAGTCTGTAATCTAATTTATAAATTAGATTTATTATAAATATATTTCTCTACTATTTTCCACACATTTGCAATAGACACCTTAAACAATCTATCAGGTATTAAAATTGTCTCTTTATCTCTATCTATTTTATTCATATTGCACATTGCAGGATAAATTTTTATTCTTTTCTTTAGTGTTCCTATATTTATCCAATAATTATTTTCTCCTTTTATAATGTGACCTGGTTCTTCCTGCAATTGTGCTATTTCTTCAAGTGTTTTCATATAATCAATTTCTTTTTTTTGATCAAGTTCAGCTAATTCACCCTTTCTCACCCAATTTAACAACTGTAATCCTGCCTTGCGATCCAAATTTGCCCTGATAGATTGATTCCAAAAATTTTGCAAACAATTTGGGCATGCTGTTTCACAATTACATTTTTTTAATCTATTTTCAGCTTCGTCCATAACTTCCTCTATTAGATCTGCAACTCTATTTGCATATCCAGCTCCACTTGATAAACTATCATATAAATATATATCTACATAAATACTTTCCTTACCATATCTTAACCGATATCCTGATCTTAAATCACTAAATTCAATATCCAAGACTTTACTAGCTGCTAGTGCTAATGCTTCAGATAATGATGTCGCTGCGGGTATTACCCATATGTTTAAACTATCTTTAGCAATATTAATATATTCATTTTCCAATTTTAATTCTAAAACGAGCATATCAGTATGTATATCACAGCCCAAAAATACTTTTTGTCTCGTATGAGAACATTCTTGCATATCTTTCTTCCATTTATAAGAAACTTTATACGGTCTCTTTCGTTCTTTTTTATCTTTACCCGAGCTTACACATGGATCAATGGCACCACATTTAGTACATAAATCAAAACCTTCATCATCAGGTCCTTTATTGACGAGAATCAATTGCTGATCTTTTCTATTTTCCATACAAATCAGCCCTGTTTTTGATATTGAATCCATTTTACTTGTATCACCATAAACTGAAGCATAGGAAGGTTTACTTACAATGGAGTATTCTTGATTATCTCTCACTTCTGGAATTTTCATTCCATCTCTTGCTGTAAATCCCCAAGGTTTAATCAAAATTTCTTCCCTTAAACTACCTCCACACAATGGACAAACTCCTGTTTTGTTTTCTAATCCAAACCATCCACAGTCATGATTCTCACAACAATAAATACGTTTATTATATTCATTCATCTTTAACCATGGTTCCGCAGCTTTATATGCATATTCCTTATTATACTTAGTATAATAATCATATAAACCGCCTGAAATATAGGACTTTTTATCAATAACAAGCATACGGCCCGGAGCATATTCACTAAGGGCAATATCAATACTTCTTTCAGGACTTTGTTCTACTTTACCATATTTATCTTCAACCCAAAAATGTACAATATCTCTTGGGAAAGAGTATGTTGGCAATAGGCCTTCCGTAAAAAGCTCATTCATCAATGAAATATATTTCTCTTTTTCGTCTTCTTCACATTTTTTACTTGTCATGTAAATAATTGGATTTTTATTAACTTTTACTTTTATTTCTTGAAGCTGCTTTGTTATATCTTTTTCATATTTATCCCAACTAATTGAAATTTCATCAGGTATAAGTCTTTTTACTCTTTCTTGTGACAATGGTAATCTATCTTTTAGCCATTCAATGAAATTTAGATAATTGGGCTTTACTTCCTCTGAAAAGAAATTTATAACATCTATGTCAGCCATACTCATTTCATAGGACATAAAAAATTCTTGTAATAAAATCAAATTCAGATGTCTTCCGATTAGTTTTTCATTAGTATAGTCAATCCAGGGTATTCTGGGATTACCTGAAATAATCTCTCCTGGATGATTAAAATACCATGCATCATGCGGTCCATTTTCTGTATATGTTACAATGGTAGAAACAGCTGCACCTTTCCTTCCTGCACGTCCGGAACGTTGCTGATAGTTTTCCCTCATAGGCGGTACATTTCTCAAGCCAACTGCTGTTAATGACCCAATATCAATTCCTACCTCCATAGTAGTCGTACAACTTAAAATGTCAATTGGCTCACTATTCTTTTTTATTAAAATATTTCTAAAAAGCATTTCATTTTTTTCCGTAGTTGCCCAAACATCATTTTCTTGGCTTTTATGAGATAATTGTGCTGTATGCTCGTCAGTCACAAAGTTCTTAATTTTTCTTCCTTGTATCGCTTCTATTACAGGCTTTCTCCAAAAATCATATCTTTCTAAGTCTTTTTGTGACATCTCTGATAAATAATCCTTACTGCCACAATAAATACAACTATCAAATAAAGTAAATGTAGATGTGCCTGAACACCTATTGCATCTATACCATTTACCATTTTCATTTGTTTTTAACATCAAATTGCTCGACAGCAAATATCTATTATTATGAGATACATGGCTGTCTTTGTTTACATCAGTAAGCAATAAAACAAAATTTCTTCTCATTTCTTCTATCTGATTTTTATTTATTCCATTTGCCTTTAGTATTTCAATCAAATATTTAGGAAACTTATCTTCTTCTCTAATACCTAAGTTTCCTTTATCGAAAGGTAATATACTGTTCCTCACTTCATCAGATACTAATGGAAATATAGCTATATCTTTAACTAAAATATTTTGAATCCATGTATTATATATATTTCTAATAATATTTACATCTAATTCAGTATTTCTTTTTACTCCTTTTAATATTAATTCCTCCAATTCCTCTGCATCTTCACCTTTTTCTAAAAGAACAATTTGTCCTAAGCAAAGGTTATTAAAAGAACGATAACTATCACTGATGTTTTTTAAAAGAAGCTGATAAAACATTTTAGGTGGAGTTCCTAACCTTCTCGCCATTCTTTCATAATTTAACCTTTTTTTATTTTTACTACCATACATATCTCTATAACGTTCTAATTGTTCATTAAATTCTTTTTTTTCATCTCCATAAAAAAATGAAATATTATTTTCCTCAACGACCTTAAGAAATGCATAATACAATATATCAAGCGATTTCTGCTCTTCACCATATCTTTTATTTAACTCTTTTTGCGCCATAAAAATGGCTTGTCTTCCTGCATCTCCATCAGTCGCTATTGTCAAATCACGTGCTAGTGTAGCTGCACGCTGCCTACTGTCAGAAAACAGGAGCACTTTTTTTCCCTCATTCTTCAATTTTGTATTTTTAACTGGCTGATCTATCAACTGCTCTGTAACTAAATTGGCAAAAGGTTCATTTCCCCTTACCCTAAATGGTGTTGGATTATTTTTTTCTCTCCCGCAATTGGGACACATCTTAAAAGTATACATTTTTTTATCTTTATCATAAGTTCTCGGTATTAATACTCTAATAAATCCTTTTTTATTAGAAAATTCTTCTCCTTCATATAAAATTCCTGTCTGACTGTTAATATATCCAAATATAGATTCTTTTCTTGATTTACTATTTTTTACTCCCTCTTTAAATATATCATCTTTAGTTCTATACTTTGGTGCCAACCACAAATGTATTTCTCTAGGATTATCGATAAATTTACTGCTATCCTGCCATAAAAACGTGTGATATCCCATATCTTCACTTTCTTTAAATGCTCGAATAAATAATGTGCCACATCGTCTATCTCCGACAAGCTCAAAAACCCTTCCTCCACATTTAGGACATGTAAAATTAGGCTGATTGCTAATATGTCCTATTTTTATTCCCATTATTTCATGATTATCTTTACACTCCGGGTTTATACAAGCATATATACCATTTATTCCCCTGAATAATAAATGCACTTTAGCTGAAAGTAATACCTTACCATCTCTAGATCGTGATAATGCTCCTAATGCTAATAAAATCTCCGTTGCCTTTTCTGCATCTTCTTGAGAAACTCCTTTAAAAACACATTTGGCAATTTTCTTAAATGGAACAGCACTACCACTGCATAATTTAATCAGTTCCAACATAGGTGGATATTTAGATAATTTTTCATAGAGCCAATCATTATAATTATGTGTAATTTTCCCCCACTTGAATGATTGCGAGAGTATAATAAGCTGATCCTTTAAATTCTTTTCATCACCCTGTAATTTATCATAGTCAAGCTGTAAAAGGCAATTCACATCTTCTTTATTACCTTTTTCATGACCTAATAGCAGCGTTTTCTCTCCTTCAATAATAGAAAATTTATCTTTTTTCAAACTTTGCCCTGTTAAACCACAAGCAAATTTTCGTAATTCCTTTTCACTGTTAGGCGGTACACTAGCACTAGTTAATATACATTTAACTTGTTCTCTGCTAATATCTAACTTATCCAATAGTCTTCTAATAAGTAAAGAAACTTCTCCCCCTGCAGCACCTCTATACATATGAGCTTCATCTATGACTAATAAAAGTTTATTATTTATTGAACGTTTTAACCATTTTCTTGTCTTTTCCCAAAAGCACTGCTCAATGGGTCTCATAAGCATAAATTCAAGCATACTGTAATTAGTAATAAGGATATCAGGGCATATTTTCTGCATTTCAGTACGCGTCAGAAGTTCAGCATCATTCTCCCCGGTTACTTGAATTCCCTTATCCAAGGCACAAATAAAAGCATTTAAATCTTTAGCTGGAATTTTTCCTGCTTTTTTCAATTCTTCATATAACATTTTCTTATATTCACCTTTTTGATAATATGTACTTTTCAATAATTTAGAAAGCTTCTTATTTTTATTTTTATCTTCTTTTCCTGAATAAGGTGTACGTCCCGTATACATACCAAACCTTAATCTTCTGACATCATTATTGCTTTCCTGTTTCATAAGGTTCATATAATCATCATCTGCTCTTCCTACAATATTGCGTATTCTTCCCAGTTGATCTGATACTAGAGCATTCATTGGATATAAAATAAGTGCTCTTATACCTTCTTGTTCCCAATTATTTATATCAGCAGCTGCTTGTCCTATCATCTCAGTTAATATAGGCCAAAGAAAACATTCTGTTTTACCTGAACCAGTCCCAGTCGTAACTAACATATCTTTATCATGATAAAAAGCTTCGAGTGCTTTAACTTGATGTGAAAAAGGTGTATCAAAAACACCTAAATTATTTTTTACTAAATAATCTAAGTATCTCTTTATATTTTCATCCAAATCTGCATTTTTAAATCCTTCTATCTCAACCTTATAATTTTGTGTTACTTCAATAAAAGGCTCCCGGAACAATACACCTTCTTCATTTAACATTGATTTTGTAGCTTCTAGTAACAAATCATTTTCTGCAAAATATTGAGTCTTAATATAATTTGCAAGTTTTTCCTTTAGCTTTTCATGTATCTTTCTGATTCCTAATTGGCTCACTATTTTTCTCCTTTCTATAGTTATTTAAATACTACTTGAATCCCTAATCCGTCCAGCATATCTTCTATATCTTTCCACATAAATACAGGAATTTCTCTTAAATAAATATCGTCATACGTTCTTTTAGGCCAGGATGACATTAAAAGTATTCTGGTTTCTGCATCAGGTAATCTACTATGGCAATGCAATTCTATTATTTTTCCATTTGTTTTTGCTTTAAATATTGCAGGCTTACCACGATAATAATCCAAAGCATACATAATTCTGTTTATCTCTTTCTCCCTATAATACCATTCATCCAGTTTGGCCGTAAAAAATTTTCCTTTTTTATGATACAGTAAAACATAATTACATTTCTGATCACTTCTTCTAAGTAATGAAATACCATTAGGAATACATGATCTATTAAGTTTTCTCCAGGCTTTGCTGTGCCACAAGCCATTCTCTCCACTAAAATATTCATAGTCATCTTCTAATTCATCTAGCTGCCAGGAAGCATTTTCTTCTAAAGATCTATAATATTCCTCTAAGTTGCATTCAGGTATATTAAACACTTTCCTATAATTAGGTTCACATTGTTGCTTTTTATTTTTCCATTCTCCCAAGCCAACAGCACAATCCCCTTTAAGACTACTGTTCCAATCTACACCACCCAAAATCAATTCATTGTTTTTAAAATATACTATTCTCTCAGGTGATGATGTCAACCACTGTGTTTTACATGTTTTATTTATTTGATAACAAAAAATCAATTCCCCAATTATATAATTACTCAACTCTTTTTTTACTGACCGAGTGTCATTTACTTCTGTCCACTTTTTTAAATGAGGAATTGCATTAACTAATCCATTAGCAATATGTCTTAGTCTTTCATTTACATAGCGTTGACTTACGCATGGATATTCTCTTTCAGTTTCATTCATTATTTCAACATAGGAATTTCCTAGAATTTGAACTTTTGCCCATGCTGCCAATGCACAATATATCACTCTATTGCCATATTCCTCAGCCGTCTCGCCATCAAAAGGATACATCCTTAAATCTCTCGAAATTTGCAGTATCAATTCATCCATATCAATCACCTACTATAGATTCCTTTAACTCTTGTGCAAAATAATCAGGATAGTTATCTATATTACTCCCGATTTTTTCTCTTACATCATCTTTAAACATTGATTTTAAATCACATATACTTAAACATTTAAGAGCACTTCCCACATCTTCCATATTACACAAATAAGCTAGTATCAAACTTCTAGTAATTATATAGGAATCTTCAGCTTCAATATATTCAAGCAGTCTTTTTAGCTTTTTATAACTATCCTCTATATTCAATTTACTCTTTCTAATTGATTGCAATATTTTCATATTATCGGCATAATTATAATCAAATTGCACTACCGGTCTAATATCTGATATTTTAATAAGTGCCAAATATTCAAATAAATATGATGGTATTAAATTAGCCATATTAATATCTTCACACGATAACAATATAATTTTATTATCTTCTTTCGATTCAACATATTCTTTAAAGAATGGAAGCAACAAAGATTCATTCATCTGACCTATTGCATTTTCTATTAAAATAACTTTAGCTTCAGAATTATGATAAAGATCTATCAATTCATTTACTTTATTATATCTTGGCGATAGAGTGATAATATAAGGTGTTTCTCCTGCATATGAACAACTTATAGCCTTGGCAATTTCTCTAGTCCTGTACCCAACAATAAGTGGTATCATTCTAGCTGCTAATACACTTATTATGTAATCTGACCATTCATATCCATCTTCCACTGCACCTATATTTTTAAGATTATCTAATATTGTATTGCTCCATTCTTCTTCATCTGTACCATTAAGAAGCTCCATTTTATTACACTTAATTTGATATTTAATATGCAATTGCATGTTATTTTCTTTTTCTTGTAATTCTTTTATATTTAAAGCCGAAGATTCTAGGGCTGATCTAATAAGTTCTTTATCAATATTATTAATAAAACCACTTACTACACCATTATATTCTTTTAATCTTTTTCGAGATTTTTCTTTTTCCTCATTTAAGTTTATAATTTCTTTTTTTAATTTTTTAACATTTTCCTTTAAACTATTCTTTTCATATATTTTTCTATCTATTACCAACTGATTCTCTTTTTCCCACATTGATTTATATTCACTGCTATAATTTTCATATCGTCGATTTAATTCATTTTCTAGATACTCAATCTTTTTATTTTGATCTTCATTTATATTTTCTAACTTTTGATTTTTCTGCTTTTCCTTAATTATATTTTGCTGCCATTTTTCTTTGTTATCATTTAATTCTTTCTTGATTTCACCAATCTTAGATTCTAAAGACTCTGATTTCTCTTTTAAATAATCATAGTTCTTCTGTTGTTCATCTATATATTCATTTTTTTCATTAAGCATTTGATTTATATTTTCAATAGCCCTTTCTTTTTCCAAAATTTGTGAGCTTAAAATCTGATTTTCATTTTTAAATTTATTTTCTATAGATTTAAGTTCTTTCTCATATTTTATTTCTAATTTTTTTTCTTCTTTTAGCACCCGCTTTTCTATTTTCCTGAGTTCAACAACCTTTTCAATACTGTTTTCAATCATTTCTCGTTGCCGTTCATTAATATAAATCCCATTTAAATTCAAAAATAACGAAACCCATTCCATACTTTTTCCTATATATTTTGACTCCATTTTTTCTAATAAAATATCTAATAACTTTATATAATTTTCTTCTCTATTACTCTGTATTGTCTTTTCTATATTTTGCATTGAGCCAAATTTTGATTTTATATATTGATTAATTTCATCTAACCTTCCACCTACATTTTTTTCAACAAAATTAATCACCACACTATTTTTTCGTTTAATCTCATTTGAAAAAACATTTGGTATTTTCCTTTGCAATACCAGTGAATTCACTTTTAAATCTGCTCCATCAAGTTCATTCCCAAACAGTTCTCTTTTTTTCTTTAAAAATTCTATCAGCCCAGGTGTTATAGGTAGAAAAAATTCTATTATTAATCTTATTTTACTTTTATCCAACTTTTCAAATTCAATCATTATATTATAAATTCTCCCCCATTTCATGTAAAAGTTTCTGCAGATTTACAGGTACTTTTTCTGTCCAAATCCACTTATATAAGATTTTATATATATCCTTGTTTTCTTTAGTAAGATTTTTTCTAAGCTTGTACATTAATATTTTATTTTCATAAGTTGCAGAACCTGTAACTCCTCCTCTATACATATAAAATTTTTCACGTATACCTTTCCAATTTATTTTTCTATACCTGCAAACTCTATTATATCTGTAATATATATTTCCAAATCCCCTGCAATCAATATTTATTGTTCTTCCATAATCTATTTTCTCTAAGCCATATTTACCCGAATATATACAATAATTACCTTTCATCACTTTTGCTATAATCGGAACATTAGAATCCATAGACAAAATACCTTTTTCAGGGACAGAATTATTATCCTTGTTATAATCGATGATATTTCCTCTAATATCTTTCATTATTATTTTAACTTCTAATAAATTTTTATAGTTTAATCTTTTTTTATAATTTAAAATATATTTAATCTCTGCTGAAACATTTGTATCATCTATATTGTCTAATATTTTTTGATCTTTAATTATTTTATTTGTAATTACAACGACTTTCTCACTAAATGCACATATATTAGAGATTTTAAAGACTCTATTACCCGATAAAAAATACATTTTCCCATCTTGTATTTCGTAAAGGTATTCACTACTATTGTTAGTTAAATGATAAAACCATGCTGTATCACCGTTAAAAGTAAGTTCTTTTCCATCACACACAGCAGGCGGCCACAAAGGTATAATTTCACTTATTTTATCAGCAAGATGATAACTTTTTCCTTCTATAAACTGTCTTACCTCTTCTGTAAATTTTATAATTTTCATCTCATATATATTAAATACTTTCTGTTTGCAGTTTTCTTTCAATTTAATTTGACCTACATTTTTAAATACAATACCATTAACCCAAGGTGCTTTTTCTAAAAACATCATTCTATATTTTTTACCAACATAAATATTAGCTTTTATAGCTACACGATATCCTCCATTTTCACTTGAGTAATATATGTCATTTTTTATATCAATGCCTTTTATTCCATATAGCCATTTCCTTTTTACTTCTTTAAATTCTGTACCTAATTTAGGTTTAATACTGATATCTATCCATTTGGTAATATCGTATACTCTATAATAACTTAAATTTTCTATACAGCACCACTTCTTTTTGTTAATAAGAACTTCTGCCCGATTTTGTATCAATTTATTTCTGCAATTTTCACTTATAGTAGGAAAATAGGCACGGAGTTCAAACCTATTCCCATCATTACACAAATACAATGGAATTCCACCGTTCATCACATATGCAACATCAGCTGCATTATCAATTTTACTATACCCTAAACTTTCATGATACTCAGGACACATACGCTGCAAAGGTGTTCTCTCTTTTATCACATTATGTGCAAAACAAGGCTTTTTACCATTACGAAGAACTAGTTTTTCTGTACAATAAGGGCAAAAATATTGTTTCCATTGTAAAGCATTTTTATAATGTACTTTCCTGCCTTCTTTATCAATACCAAATTTCATTCTGTACCTCCGCACAAATTACATAAAATTGCCAATATTCAATGTAGAATATCAGATTTTATAATACCCTTCATCTTCCGCAACTTTCCCATAACCTGAATATGCATGGCTTTCCACATTACCACACATTAATTCAGCCTGCTTCATTACAATTTTCAAAGCACTTTTAGCCTGCTTGGGAGGATAATCATATTTTTTCAAAAGTCTCTTTATAATTCTCCTCATTCCTGCCTGAGCACTTTTTCTTATACTCCAGTCAATAGTTATATTTTTTCTAATTACTGCTGTCAGGGCGTAGTAAAAAGCAGCCTCATCTCTATTCATTCCCAAATCTTTTTCATTCTCCACATCTTTCTTCATTTCATTGGCCATTTTTATAAGTTCTTCTACAACCTCTGCATTGGTAATAGCCTGATTTCTATACTTATTCAGAGCCATCTTGAGTTTTTCGGAGAATTTTTCCGACTTTACAAGATTGCCTTTCTCCATGGGTCTTTATATTACCTTCAAGCAATTTTTTCAGCATTTCCACAGCAAGATTTTTATATTGTAGATTTTTGATCTCTTCAAGGAACTCCTAAGTACCTATCTATGATTTTCTATCCAGGATATTATATCTTTCTGATTTAGCTTTCCGGATGCTATATCCACACCTAAATCAGCTAATTCTTTTTGGGTAAATTCTAATTTAATATTGTTATACTCAAGAAGCATAAGCATAACATATATGCCAGTTCTTTTATTGCAATCCACAAATGCATGATTTTTTATTATATTAAAACAGGTATTTGCGCATTTAGATTCAATAGTTGAATATAAATCTTTCCCACTAAATGTAGACTTGGAATTTTCTATTGATGATTTCAAAAGCTCCATATCCCTAATTCCATTTGATCCACCTGTACTGTCTATCATCTTATCATGCAATTTTATTATATATTCCAAAGATATATATTTCATCTATCAGCCAGTTCCTTAAAAGCTTCTATATTTTCTTCAAGAATTTTATCTGCAATCCTATCAAGAGTCTGTTCTTCAGATACAGCTTCTTTAGTAAATTCTTCAAAGTCCAAAACTACATACTTAGGCTTGTTATTTTTCATAATAACTACCGATTTGTTCTCATCAACTATCTTGGCTACTTTAGAAAAATTCTGGTTAGCCTCTGACATTGAAACTATCTTTTTAGTATTTACCAACATTGAAACCCCTCCTTAGCACTGTAATATATTTATATTATACCATAAGTAGGATAAAAATATCCTACTTATATAAAATTTTAAATAGCATCTAACTCACACTGTTCCCACCACCAACAAATCTAAATTTTTACGCCTAAAATCTTCAATTGTTCATTAATCTTTGCTTCAAGTTCTGCAATTTCCTTATTATCTTGTTCTAACTTCTTATTTACTTCTTCCAAATCAATTGGAGCTTCTTCTTCAAAAGTATCAACATAACGTGGAATATTCAAGTTAAACTCATTTTCCTTGATTTCATCAATTGATGCCACGTGAGCATATTTATCAACATTTTTACGTTCTTTAAATGTATTTATGATTTTATCTACATTTTCATCACTTAAGTTATTTTGATTCTTTCCTTTTTCAAAATCATTACTTCCGTCAATAAATAATATGTCTTTGGTTTTACGATTCTTCTTAAATACTAAGATGACTGTTGGTATACTTGTTCCATAAAATAAGTTAGCTGGCAAACCAATAACCGCATCAAGATAATTTTTTTCAATCAAAGTTTGACGGATTTTGCTTTCCGCCGCGCCACGAAATAGCACACCGTGAGGCAGAACAATAGCCATTGTGCCAGTGTTGTTTAAATGATATATACTGTGCAATACAAAAGCATAATCTGCTTTTGATGCTGGTGCTAATTTCCCATAATCGCTAAAACGTGGATCCTTTAATTTGCTTTTATCATTATCCCATTTCGCAGAATATGGTGGATTTGCAACCACTGCATCAAAACTGCGCGGGTGATCAATTCCTCTTTCGTCCGGTCCATCCGGCCAATCATTTTCCAAAGTATCAGCATTATTTAATGTCATATTGCTATAAGATACATCATGCATCATCAAATTCATACGGGCCAAGTTATACGTTGTTGTGTTCAACTCCTGACCAAAGTATTTAATAGGAGTATCCTCAGGCAATTCTTGTCCAACAGTAAGCAGTAAAGAACCTGAGCCCATTGTAGGATCATATAAATTGAAGAATTCATCTGATTTTTCTACACCATTAGTAACTATTTTAGCCAAAATCTTACTTACCTGATGAGGTGTATAGAATTCTCCACCTTTTTTACCAGCACTTGCAGCAAATTGACCGATTAAGTATTCATAGATTTCACCTAGAATATCTTTTCCATCATCTCCCTTGTATTCAATTCCATCAACTAACTTAACTATATTGTTAAGTGATTTTGCACGTTCATTTGTAGAACTTCCAAGACGTGAATCTCCTAAGTTAACATCGTTGAATATACCACGAAAATCTTTCATCGCTTCTTTATTTAATTCTGCATTTTTATTAAAGTTATCAAAAATAGTTTGGTAGTCACTGGGAATAACTTGTGAATCATTAATTTTATTAATCAACGACTCCCATGTATCATTTGGTGCAATTGCATACCCCAAGCTTGATGAAATATCTTCTAGATAATCATCTAGATCTACGCCTGCCGCTTGTTTTAGATAAGCGTTATTGATAGATTCTCCCTCTGCAATGTCAATAACATTATTTTTCACCAAATACTGCTCTTGATGTTCCGAAAGGTATCTATAGAACATAAACGCCAGGATATAGTTTTTGTACTCCGACGCATCCATTGTGCCGCGCAGTTCATTTGCCATAGCCCAAAGTTTGCTGGTAATTGTATGTAGATTATTACTCATTTTCTTAATTCCTTTCTCTTTTCAAATTATTTCATCCGATAGCTACCTGCCCTAATACTGCCAAAGTGACAGATAAGGGCAGCTACACTCCTGGATAACGATTTCTAAACTTCAGGTGGTGTCAAAAAAATACCTGAAACAAAGAACTCTGTTTATATAAACATCTGCTGTAGTAATGCTTTCTTTTGTTTCTGCAAATGATTTAACTTACGTTGATGAAGGGTGATAAGGGTATCAAGTTTTTTGAAAAATATACCTATTTTATCTTGTTCCAACCTTCGAGGATAAAATGCTTTAAAGTTTTCTACGTCACTCTTTGTTAAATTAGTCTGCTTTACACCATCGTCAAACTGTATAAAATATGGATGTCTATTCATTAAAATATGCAAAAAATATGGGTTGATATTTCCATTTGGTGTAATTCCAGCTATTCGCTGATTTAACGTATATTTATCAGCTTCCTGAACAAGAAATGTTCTTGCAATAGCTTTTCCATTTGGCACATCACTTAAAACAAAAGCAATTTCATTTTTCATTAATGGTTCAATTTGCTCATTAGAATATTTTCTTACTTCACCATTTGTAGATACAAATTTTGAATTTACAACCACATAACTTCCATTTTCACAAATTGAATTCTCATGAGCCTTCCCATTTCGATATTTTGCTACATCTAATAACTTACGCTGTTCCCAAGGGTCAGTAAATCCTGGGAAACGAAGTTCTGGAAAATTCTCACCTTTTTTCGGGAACATTTTTTGTAACAAACCTTTCTTCTTATCCTGCAAGTGATTTAACTTACGCTGATGAAGGGTGATAAGGTTATTTAATTTCTGAAAAAAATTTCCAATTATAGCTTGTTCTTCTTTAGATTTAGGTATTGTTAAGTTTGTATCAAAAAAATCATCTGCAGATATATTTAACAATCCATGATTTCTGGCACCTTCTGATGCTCTTTGTGCAACTTCCTTATACCAATTACAAGTATCATAATATGAAACAAGGAAATTTGAATTTACACCTGATAATTTAAAGCAAATATAAAGTGTTGAAAGTACTCCATCTTCATATCTTTCCAAGCGTTTTATGGCTCCCCAAGGATATCCTACAGAATAACTTTTATTGTATGCAAATTCGCCTTTTCTTAATAGATAATATCCACTTATATCCCTACTTGCAACTCTCTTGTTAAAGAACGAAATTTGATCAACCAAACCATACTGTGCTGAAATAGTTAATGGTAATGTTGACTCTAATTCTGCATTCTTACGAGTTACTCTTTCGGATATCTCTCCAAGCTTACGCTGTTCCCAAGGGTTGGTAAATCCTGGAAACCTTATTTTAGGTACATTAACTTTATTTTTATCCATTTTATCTCCTATCTGAGCTGTCAATTGATAGTCGGCAGTTCAATAATTAATTTTAAAGTGTCATCTGATAGATTAGGTTTCAGCCTGATCATCAGCCAATTCATAAATGGCCTCACGCAAACCATTACGGTACTTGATTTTAGACAAAGATTGTATTTTTTGGTCATGTGCTAAAATCTTATAATTTACGCTTGCCTTAGCAATTATATCCCGGATTTGACCAGTATCATCTAAATCCTGCATACCATAACGATGATGGCTGAATAATTCACGCATCTGAGCACTTGTGATAATGTCTGTAATTCCCCACTTCACTCGAAAATCCAGGAACATTCTATCAAGGCTGACATTGTTGGCCGCTTGAATAATTTGTTCACTATCTCTCAATTTTACTGGATATTTAAGATTAAAACCTTCCGGTGGAAAATGCCCTTTGATAATAGCAATTGCTGCATTCATAATCTTCGCAGCATAATTTCTGTCTTCCAAACCAGTGGCAAATTGATCAATTTTCTCTTTCGTAGCTTGTGCTTCCTGGCTCTTGCCCTCATGCACCTGGTTTAATAATTGCTCCACCAATTCAGTTAAATAGTCATAATCTATTTTCACATCCTTCACATGAGTCATTTTTAACTCAATTTGATAAAAAGGAATTTTCTTTTCTTTTGATATATGTTGTTTAAGCTCATTGGTTAAAACTGTGGTAAGCATGGTTTCTTGAGCACTTGTCATGCCTAATTTTTCAACCAACTCATCAGGATTGTCGTAATTGAAACCTACTGCATTTCCATCAACTTTTTCAGGGGTATATTGTTTTAATTTAGCCATTCCAACATTATAATCACGCAGCAAATCAAACATATATTCTTTTTGCTTCTCAGAAGGTGGTAATTGTTGAAACTCATTAGTTAAACTGTCTAATTTCTCAACAACCTCTTTAACTTCATTAAATATATCTCCAAAAGATTTAGCGATAATGCCAGCCCTTTGGTTAGATTTACGCTGTTCATCTTCTGATAAAATTGCAGAATCTTTATTGGCATAAATTGCTAGAGCTTCATTCATCAGCTTCTCATTTTGAGCAGGCCAGCGATAATTTACAATACATCCCCAAGGTTTTTCCTGCATATCAGCAATACGATTTGTTCTTGAATAGGCTTGAATAAGTCCGGCCCCTTTAAGTGTTCTATCTACATAAAGGGTATTAAGTTCCGGTGCATCAAATCCAGTCAAAAGCTGATCTACCACAATCGCAATATCCAAGAAGTTTTTGTCGGTAGCAGTTTTATTCAAACGGTTAGTAACATCTTGTGTATATCCTGCTACATCATCCATGCCAAAGCTTGTACCAAATTCTTTGTTATAGGCCTTAATAGCATCATATAAACCTTGATTGGCGGCAATCATACTATCATTATTGGATGAGTTTTGGCTAAATGTAACTGCTACTTTTAATGTTTGTCCACCATTCTTCTTATTCTCATCATTTACTTGTTGAAATTCATTGAAATACATCATTGCCATTGGCGTACTAGCTTTCCCGCCGCCAACATGAGTAGTAAAGAGGGCATTATACTTACCTCCGTTTGAACGATTTCGCCAGTTCTTGAAAATATCTTCAACTACTAACTTGATATGATCCTGATTTTCATCATAGAAACTTGGTTCAACCGCATCATCCATATCTTCTTGACTTAGATTATCAATTTTCTCTTTAATTTGTTGTTCAGTCCACTTCGGATAGCGTTCTCGGTAGAAATTTGGCAGATATTTGGATCTCATTTGTTTTTCATCAATGGTTGTTTCAAAATCCACTTTAAAACCTAAAACATTTCTATCTGCAATTGCTTCACGAATAGTATAGGCATGTAACAGTGGTCCAAAAATATCTTCTGTTCGTAAACCGCTGGTAGTTTCATCAAACATGGGTGTTCCTGTATAACCAACCCAGGCAGATTTCTTAAAAGCCTTTTGTATCTTTGCAAAACTTTCGCCGCCAGTTGAACGGTGTGCCTCATCCACGATAAATACAATATTTTTATCAGGTGATTTAAAGGATTTACGTTTCACTAAAGTATCGAGTTTTTGAACAGAGGTAACAATGATACTATTATCTTTACTATTTAGTTTACGCCTCAAATCACTAGTATTATCAGTATCTTGGACACTACCAGTTATATTTTCACCAGCATCCGGATCATAGGCCCTATAATTTTCATTTGTCTGTGTCGTTAAAGCAATTCTATCCACTACGAAGACAACTTTATCAACTTTTGGCATGCGGCTTGCAAGCCATGCTGTTTTAAAACTGGTTATGGTTTTACCGGAACCTGTGGTATGCCAAACATAACCTACTTTATTTGCACCAAGTTCAAAATCAACTTTCTTTAATTTTTCAATTACATTCTGGGTAGCATATACTTGATATGGACGCATTACCTTTAACGTTTCCTTGTTTTTTGTGCCATCCAAAATCATATAATTGGTAGCCATCTGATGTGCCATTGGAATGCTTAACATTGAATCAGCAAACTCTTTCCAATTACGCACAATCGTATTATCACTTTTACGCTGCCAGTTAAAAGCAAAGTCTTTATTGAACTTATCCGGCGTGGTATTTGCCATATACTTCACGTTATTCGGCGTAATTGCCACCAATATTTGTAAGGTAGAAAAAATATCACCATATTGATTTTCTTCGGAATATTGATGCATTTGATTTAATGCTTCATTGACGTCATGTGTGTCACGTTTTTCTTCAATTTGTATAATAGGCAAACCATTAATAAGAAGTGTAGTATCAAAACGACGATTTTGTTTCCCAGCGATAACTGCAGGGCGTTCAATTTGATTAACTACTTGATACACTGTATCTCCAGCACCAATTTGTTTTTGATCGAAAACCGTTAAAAACACATGACGGCCGTCATCTAAATCAATTTCGATTTGCGATACACCATTGAGTCCGTATAAAAATTGTCCAGCTTCATATGGTGTTTGAATATCAGATATAATCTTTTTAACTTGATTAAATTCCACAGTACTTAGTGGATGGTCAAGTGTATTTTGATTGTGCCTCTCAAGAATCTCTTTGAAGTTATCCCAAAGCTTTTCTGTAGTTTTAATTTTTGGTTCATACTTCCACAGCTTTGTTTTCACACAGTAATCAGCAGGTTTTTCATTAACCGTAAAGTCGCTGATTCCTTCTAGGTGTTCAGGTTTAGTTATGGTTCCACTGGTAATATATTGTATCAACTCAGTTTCAAACTGCTCTTCATTCATTCCTCACTTGCCTCCTCTAACTTGGATAATATGATTTTTGTTTCAAGTTCTGCTGCTCTATTTCTAAGGGCTTGCAGCCTTAGCTGATTAAAATAGACTTGTCCTATAATTTTTTGCCTATCTATGGAAGGTATTTTCGGCATTTTAAGCTGTTTAAGCTGCTTGAGAGTATATTTTAAAACTTGCGATCCCTGTAGTCCCAACACAAACTGCTTCCTGATTGTTTTGTTTTCATTAATGAGATAAGCCAAAAACTTTGAATCAATTTTATGGCCAGGTAATAATTTAACGTAATTTTGAGTATAAAGATATCCCTCATGCTCTTTTCTTACCATGGCTGCAGTTCCCGTGATTAAACTAAACACCACATCACCATGGCATAAGGTATTTACTTTGTCATTGGTTCTAACTTGTTTATTGTCCGCACCGTTTGAAATAATACCCACCAGATCATCCGTTAAATCTGTTTGACTATAATAGGTGAAAAGCGGTGCTTTCTCATCAAACACTTCAGTAATTCTAAACTGAGGGGATCCACTTACTAATTCAACCAATTTGCTCAACTTTTTCATAAAATATTGTGCCTTTCTAAAATTAACTTTATTTACTATGATCTAATCATATCACAAGTGGAATTTTATTGCAACTATTAAAAATGTAATTTTAAAAAATTACATTTTTAATATCAAGCATTAATTTCAATGATATAATTCAGCCTAACCAATATATTAATTTTAACAAAAAATGCTGAAAGCCACTGATTTCAGTGACTTTCGATTGTATAAAAATTTTAGTTCTTATTTAAGCCTATAGCTGTCTTTCCTTTTAAGCTTGACTACCGTCTCCACGTGGCTCGAGAGGACAGAATGAATGTCATTTGAGCGTATCCGTTCTCGGAAACATATCCACTACGTTTTTGGCACTATCGGTAGGCGGGAACATATCGACCTTCAACTATCACACCATTAAATGTGTTTAGTTAATAATATCGCCTTTGTTTTTAGCTAAATTTTCATGCCATTCTCGTCGCTTAGTAGCTGTCGGTTTCGTCCACTCTGTTTCTTCACCAATAATTTTTAAAGGTTCTTGTGAGCGATAAGAACGCGTTAAGTTACCAGGGAACTTTTTGTCAGTAACATTTGGGTCGTTTTCAAATTCACCTGTAGGTTCTACTATATAAACGCGTTCTCTTCCTTTTCCTTTTGCTAATGCTGCTGCAAGACCTGCCCCATTGACATTAGCAGTGAAATAAATATGGTTCATTTTAAGCCCAGGTTTGTAATTTGAATTTCCACCCGCTATCAGAAAATCACCAACTTTCAAATCTGCCTTTGTCCCATGGTAAAATGGGCCTTTATCTGTTAGTGCACCATTATATGATTTGGCCAATTCATAATTTCTAGTTGCCTGTTCAGAATCACCCAACTCCTCATAACAGTTGGCAATGTTTATATACAACGTGGAGTAAGCACTCTTAACGTTATCATCATCTATATTTTGTGCACACTGTAAGGATGTTTCCATCCATTTTAATTTATCTGTAATATTTTCTTGTATACGAGCTAAATGATAAGCTGCGATAAACTTTCATAGTCATCCGTTGCTTCGTGCCATGCTTTATGAAACATCGCAATCGCACCCTCACTGTTTCCACAGTCCTCCAATCCCATCCCACTCATGCAGATTTTAATAATAACGTTATTTGGATCAAATTTTTTATTCATCTAATCTTACCTCCAAATTAATTGAATGTTATGATGAGTATATCCAGAACTTCAACTGCTCAAGATCTTCTCCATTGGCTTGCCTTTTGCCAATTCGTCGATTAATGAAGCAGACCAAAATAATCACTATCCCAAATCCCCCAACAAATCTCACTAATATACTATCGAAGTATAGCAGTTGAAATTCAGAACGAACAGTCTATATTTGCAATTTTGTATATGTTATAATTAAAGTGAGGAAGAGTATATTATCAGTGAAGTTAAGCTTTTATTGTTTCGGGGGTGCCTAGCACAACCCGAAATTAGCTACGCCAAACATTCACCAATCGTACCGTTTACGAAAAGGGCACTCTTAATAGGAGCGCCCTTTTCGTAAACATTGATGTAATTAATAGTCTTTTTTCTTTACTGGAATCCAAATTTCGCTTCTATACTTAGGATTCCCAGTGTCTGGACTCTCACTCCATAAAATTTCAGGACCTTCAACCGCCTCGTATCCTGATGATGGAAACCACTCTGAATATATCCTACCCCACACATTTTGAAGTGTTTCCGGGAATGGTCCAATCGATTCAAATACAGCCCAAGTACTAGCATCAATTTTTAATACATCAAATTCTGCTGTTTCATCACTTGAAGTTGCTACACCGATGTAATGATCTAGTTCTCCTCTTTCTTCCATTCTTCCTTCCGAGAAATTAGTGGAAGCACTAATAATACCTGTTGGTTCTACATTTGAAATTGCTTTTAATTGTTTAATAACATCCGTGGTTAAAAGTTCAGTCATTTTTGCAATCTCTGGATTGACACCTTTAAAAATAATTGGAACTCTCTTCTTAAATCCTACTAACTTAAAAGGTCCTTTCTCAACAATACGATAGTTCATTTCGCATCCTCCTTTAATTGATAATTGAAAGGTCATTCGAGGATAAGCTTTTAATTGTGTATTCTCACTCCTTGCCTCAGAAGGGAGAATGCCATGCAGGGAATGAAAAGCACGGGAAAATGAATCAGCCGAATTATAGCCATATTTGACGGCTACATCAATTATTCTCAAATCCCTATCTTTCAGATCAAGTGCAGCCAACGTCAGTCTTCTTCTCCGAATATATTCTGATAAACTTATGCCTGCTAAAAAAGAAAACATCCGCTTGAAATGATACTCTGAACAATAAGCAATTTTAGATACTTCACTATAATCAATTTCCTCTGTTAAGTGCTCTTCAATATATGCCAATGCATTATTCATACTTCTTAAAGGATCCATCAAACAACCTCCTTTCATCATCAATATTATCAGAGGATGCATTTACCCATCCGACAATCTGTGCACAATGTAGTCGACTCACCTTATTCGGGAAACCCTTTAGTTTACATTTGTTTATTCATTAATTGCTCTAACCCTGCTTCGGATGTTAACATTTCAAGATTATTAAATATTTCCTCTTCGCTCCAATTCCACCATTGAAGCTTTAGCAAGAATTCAATCTTTTCGTCACTTATTACCACCAATTATCGTTGTTTAATAAAACACATTTCCGTAAGAATATTGAGTATTAAAAGAATCAAGAATAGTCTTTCGATAAAAAGCTTTTTATAACCTTGGAAAATTCTTCTGGTCTCTCTTTTTGAGGCCAATGTTTGCATCCTTCCATCAAATAAATTTCCGATCCTTGTATACTATCATGTGCTTGTTTCGCATATTTAACTGGGACACTTGAATCGTTTGTACCATGTACTATTAATGTAGAATTTTTTATTTCAGACAATCTGCCCGCTAAATTCGTACGAAGACCTGTCCTTGTAATTTCACTTCTCTGAAATGAAATAAATGCTTTACCCGCATCGGGAGCCTTTAGAACCTCCTGTACTTCATCTACAAGTTCTTCTGATAACTTGTTTGGATCTCCAAACAAGCTATTTAACAATGTCCATTTCACAAACGCCCTGCTTTTACTAGATAATTTATAAGATAGTTCATTGAAGAAGGTTTTGGTATACCAATAGGATAGACGGTGATATGGCAGTTTGTTAAAAATTCCCCACGCGTCTACTAATATTAATTTTTCTACTCGTGTTGGATATTCCAACGCAAACTTGAGAGATATTCCTCCGCCAAGCGACAAACCAATCAAACTAGCTTGATCAAAATTCAGGGTTTGCATGAATTGTTTCAAAAATTCCACATAAAATGAAAGGGAATATTCTATATCAGGTTTGTCACTCTTTCCATACCCAGGTAAGTCCGGGGCAAATACACGATTTGTTTCAGATAAAGGCTCTATTATTTCGCCCCATGAAATACGTGCGGAATCTACGCCTGCACCATGTAAAAGAATAACAGGCGGGCCTGTATCACCAGCTGTATAGCATTGAACGTTGATATTATTTATGTTTAAACTTATCGTATTTATTTTTGAATTACCTTGCATCTTCTTTGGCTCCTTCCTCTCCATGATTTATCCCGATAATCTGATCAATACACAGTTCAGTAAGTTTCTTTAACGATTGATCTTGTTTGTGAAGCCAGAGCATCACTACTCCTAGAACGGAGGCTTGCAATAAATAGGATGTATCTTTCACATTCATTTTCGCAATCTCCCCTTTGTCCATACTAGCTTGAAGTATCCTCTGTACTTCGTTATCAATTAGTAAATTTCTTTCCTGCGAAATAGCATGCAATTCTTGATCCTGTACACCTTCTAAATAAATAGCTATCATAATTATTAAGGAAGTAGCATCGCCATTTTCTGCAGACCAATATGTCAGAAAATTTCGCAACGTATTTATATTGGGCTCTTTTAACTGGTTCTTTTCAACTACTAATCTTGTTTTTTCTAATGCATACCGAAAAAAACTAAGTATTAAGCCTTTTTTTGAACCAAACCGCTTTGACAAAATTGCTGTTGAGACATTGGCTTCTTTTGCAATTTTTTCTAATGACAATTTTGAATAACCATGCTTAGCAATTGCGGTATAAAATCCTAAAAAGATTTGTTCATCACTGTATTTAATTGGGCGCATTTTGCATACTCCTTTAGTAAGTAATTATTCACTTACTAATATATATATAAATAATTAGAAAGTCAAACATTTAATTTAAACCTCACTAATACTGTCAATAGTGCCAGGCACCGAACTTTAGAATTTCTTTCTTCTTATTCATCGACATTAAGTTCTTTTATTAGATACCTGGCACCTTTGTGAAGCCTAGAGATTAATAGTTTTTAACCATTTTATAATTCACCAATGCAATACCGTTTCGGATAACTTTATTTTCTGCTTCAACTGTATAACCTTGTTTTTCAAAAAAGGGCTTGGCGGTAATTGATGCATGCGTTTTAAAGTTAAATAAACCCACTTTTCGTGCGCAGCGTTCTAATTCTTTTACCAGAGCTGTAGCAATACCCCTACGCTGAAAATCCTTATGAACATAAAGTTTGTCCAGGTAGCCGGTATAATCCATGTCCGCAAATCCTACGATTCCTCCATTTATTACTGCTACCAATGTATTATGCGCTATAAAAGAACTATTCCAAACTTCCAAATCAACATTTCCCGTTGCCCATGCGTTCAACTGCTCATTTGTATAATCCTTGGAATTGATTGTATGCACAGTATCATAAAACAGTTTTGCCATAAAAGCACAGTCACTTGGTTTATATTTTCGGATTATCATAGTTACCTCTTTTTATTCATTAATTGCTCTAACCCTGCTTCGGATGTTAGCATTTCAAGATTATCAAATATTTCCTCTTCGCTCCAGTTCCACCATTGAAGCTTTAGCAGGAATTCAATCTTTTCGTCACTAAAGCGTTTTTTGATAAACTTAGCTGGATTCCCACCATATATTGAATAGGGTTCAACACTTTTCACTACTGTTGAATTAGTGGCAATAATCGCACCATCACCAATTATAACGCCTGGCATAATGGTTACATTTTGACCAATCCAGACATCATTACCAATCACAGTATCTCCCTTAAAAGGAAGTTGTTCTATTGTAGGAGTAACCTTTTCCCATCCACAGCCAAAGATATTAAAGGGATAGGTTGTAATTCCATCCATTCTATGATTTGCACCATTCATAATAAACTTAACACCCTCTGCAATTGCACAGAACTTACCTATTATCAGTTTATCCCCCAGAAATTCGTAATGATGCTCTATATTTTCGTAAAATTTCTCTGGAGACTTTTTATTATCGCTATAATAGGTATATTCACCAATCTCAACATTTGGTCTTTTAGGTAGATTACTTATATAGCAAACCGTCTTTATATTTTCATTCGGATAAAGCTTTTTCTTATCTGGCCCCGTCATTGAATATGGACTCCTTTCAGGTATTCAACCTCATTTACTAGTCTTTGAAGAATCTCTATTCCTTTTCTTGTACAATCTACATCAGTTGATATTAAGGAAATAACCTTATCGACCCTTTCCTTGTAATCGCTTGGCTTGATCTTAAAATCTTCAATCATCTTAACAGCCTTTTTTTCATTTATACAGTATTCTTTATTTATTGCAAACAAGACTTGATTAAGGGAAGATATGCTTCGAAAGCAATGTCCGCAAACATAGGATACATCGTCTTTATCAATATTGTTCTCAGCAAACATTAAAGAGAAACCTGCCTCAAACATAAAAAATTCAGTTAATCCCTTCTGCAAAGCGGTTGGATAACGTTCTGCTTGCTTTTTAAACTCATAAAAGTTTTCATCATTAGCATATTGTATCTTGCTGATCGCCAATTCTCCACGATACATAGCACTTATATAACCATGTGGATGCCCAGTCTGATAATTGGCAGTAACACTTCCTTGCTCCGTATCTTTGATTATTTGTTCCACCCGTTTTATATCACGTAAAATCAAGTCAACATGATACCCGTTTATAACTAACCATCCGCCGCCATTAATCCAATCACCCCACGCTCCGGGAGGTACAACCAGGTTATTTCTATTCTCATCATCCAACTCTGTAGCAATTTGATTAATCGCTGTAATGTCAAATGATTCTGATTTGTAATAGATTCCGATATCTATATCAGAATCCTCTGTATGGGTGCCTCTTGCACGGGAACCCCCTAATACGATGCCTTCTATATAAGGCAAAGAGGATAATTTTTCTGTCACTGATTGAATAATATTATCTATCATACGAACACACCCTTATTTTATTTTGCATCTAATTTTCTAATCTCAGTTATCATTGGGCAAACTATTGCAATGCAAATAATTAAAATACCTGATAGTAAAAACCAATGATTTACACCGATTCTATCAGCAAAGAATCCAGAAAGAATTAACCCAATTGGCATAGCAAGAGACATGATACTTCCAGTTAAAGAAAATACACGTCCTAAATATTCAGGCTTTATTTTCTCCTGAAAAAGAGCTGTTTGTACACCGCTGTAAAACGGAACCGAAAGCCCCATTATTGCACAGCAGACTACAAATATGAAAAATCCACTTTGGGGAAGTAATCCTGAAATGGTTAAGCTTATCCCCATCATAAAAATGGATGCCGTTATTAATAAGATTCGCTTTTGGCAATTCCCAAATAACCCTAATAATAGACCCCCTATCAACATACCAGAGGCATAAGCAATCTCCGTAATAGAAATATGCATCGGTGTACCATTAAAATATTCCATAGTGATTAAAGGATATAATGCATTTATGGGCATATAAATAAACATATATAATGTTCCAACGAGTAATAAAGCAAATAATCCTTTATTTTGCCGTAGTACAGCCATTCCTTCTTTCATTTCTCTTATGAAATTTGGTTTCAAACTTTGCACTTGATCACCCAGCTTAGGAATACGTACAATTGCTACCGTAATAGATGCAATCACAGCACCCAATACATCGATGGCAATAATAGCATTTAGTTCCCAAACGGAGTATAAGAGTGCTGCAACCGCCGGACTAACAATATAGCTTATAGACTGCAAAGACTGACTATAGCCTGCACATTTCGTAAGCTGTTCTTCTGGTACTAAAAGTGGCGTAACCGCATTGAGAGCCGGGGTGTGAAAAGCTGTTCCAATGCTACGGATGAACAATACTACCATAACCATCCAGATAGGTAACTCCATATACAATGCAACAATAGCTAGCACGGCCCCAGCTGCTGCGATATTTAAATCAGCACCAATCATTATCTTCTTCCTATCATGACGATCCACTAATACACCAATGGCTGGTCCAAAGACCGCATAGGGTAAAAAACCTACTAGTGAAGCCATAGACAAGACCATCGCAGATCCTGTTTTCTCTGTAAGGTAAAAAATGATCGCCATTTGCAGGATGGCACTAGTGATTAATGATACTGCCTGCCCTGCCCATATTGTATAAAACTTAAGTTTCCAATTGTTGTATTTTTCCATTTATATCATCTCCTGCATATTATTTTGCTTGAATTTCTATTTTGAATAGCATTCTAGGCAATAAAAAATGCAGGTCTATGTCCACAATGTGGCTTTTGGTCTGCATACATACAATTTGGAAACATTCATATTAAAGACATAATTAAATAAAGGTATAGTTAAATAACTTATATCTCACCGTAACTAATGAATGCTCAATATCGTATAAATAAGCACAACAAAAAAGCCTATCATCGGGGATAGATTCTGCTTTTTTTATTGCCAGCTTATCTTAAACGCATTGAGGCTGTCATAGTTTCGGTTCCTCCTAAACTCTTATTTGTATCAGCATATATTTTAACACAATAAGTTGTATTAAACAACGTTTAAAATTGAAAAAAAGCCACGGACAGTACAACAAACATATACATCCCAGGAAGATAATATTGATTTAATTATAGATTACCTGAATATACCGATAAGCCATGCTTAATACAATAAACAAATAGTTTGCCACCGGTAGTTATAGGAAACCTACAAGTTGGACTTTGTTCTGGGTACAAGCGATTTAGAAATACTCTGTCACTTTTAACATAGGCCACAAAAGAAAGATAATGATCTTTGGTCATTGGATGGTCAAAAGTGACAAAGTAATCAGTATCTATTTCCTCTACCGTGATTTTTGGTGCAATAGTTGCAACAGTAGGCAAGATACGTTCTAACTTTCTTCCGCAGCAGAAGATAGAGGCACTTCCTGTGCTCACCAAAATATTTCCACAGGAAGGACAAACGTAAAAACGTACTTTATCAATATTGCCGCTATCCGGCTTATTTGATGTGATTTCACCCTCCATCATCTGTTTCATATCAACACCCAAAATAGTAGATAGTTCTGGCCACAGCGATAGGTCAGGACATCCTAAACCACATTCCCATTTTGAAACAGTTTTATTTTGAATACCCAGTGCATCTGCAATATTTCTCTGGGTAAGGTTTTTTTCCTTTCGTAGCTTGGCAATTAAATTGCCTATTTTCACACAATCCATGCCACCACCTCCATTTCTGCTTAGTATATCATACTACATGAACCTTGCGATTACTTGTACCAATCTTGCTGGAAGCTGCTTCAAATCGGTTATATCCAGTGTGTTTTCAGCACCGTAAAGTTCTCGGATAGCCTCCTTATCCTGTCCAATAGCTGCAGCTAGGAACTGGATGCCTTTTCGCCTAAATTCCTGCAAAGTATCTTTCATATCATACGCTGCCTTTTCACCTGAATAATCAGGCATAGCCTTAGGCTGCCCGTCACTGATGCTGATTATTAATTTGGATTTTTGGGGCGCATTAAGCAATCTATCGGAAATAATGCGCAATGCCATACCATCCCGATTGTTGCTGCGAGCCTGAATGTTCATAAGAGCATATTTTTCATTTGCATCTTTGCTTTCAAAGTCTACATAGGCATAGACAGACATTTGCTCCAGCTTGGAGCGGTCTGCTGTATCCCCGTAAACCATTATCGGAATGCCACACCCTTTGCAGAATTCGTATAAGGCGACAGCTGCCTGTTTTGCTGCATCCAAACGACCAAAGGCTGACATTGACGCTGATTCATCAATCCTGAGAGCAACCGCAATAGAGGGTTCTTCCTCAGGCGGACGCTTGCGGGCAAATGTGCGAAAATCCATAGAGGCAACCTGATCCGCGCAAAATTTTGTGCCATACAACCTCGATTTCGCGAATTCAGCAGATAATTCATGCTCCAACAGCGGATTTGTTTTTCTGATTAATTCCCGAATAACTGGCATCAAAGTTGTCATCATACGGTTATACTCTTCCCTGTTCTGGTAGGTAACTTCCGGACGATGGACAATCAGCTTAATATCTTCATGGACACTTCCTTGAACACTTTGCCGTGCTTCCCTGTTCAACTGTTTACGAAATTCTTTTTTTTGTAATTCGGTTGTATCTGATTTATCGAGCTCATGATAGAATGGAGTGCCATTTTCCCCATTATCATTGCTTGAAATATCAGTATTTTCATCACTGCTCGTATCAGAATGCCCCTCACTGTCTTCTGATTTTCTCAGACGCACTGCATTTTTATCAGCTTGATCTGTCTTGGCAGAGAATTCTCCGTTTTCGGAAATATTAAGTTCCATTACTTCAGGATTTTCTCCGTCTTTTTGCGATTGACATATGTGATCCATTTCCTCAAGCTTTTCTGTCAAGCCATGACTAGCCAGTGCCTGCTCTAAAATAACAAGCTCCTGCGGATCGGTCGTGATTTTGTATAACACCTTATAATATAAACTTTTTTGGATTGAGGCACCACTTTGAACGGCATCCACCCAAAAGATATAAGAACGCATACCGGCCACACCTTTAATGGCATTGGCGCGGGCTGTCTCATCCAGCACCATAATCGTTTCAGCTAAAAGAGATAGTACAGGTTCAGATTCATAACCGGTCTTAGCTTTAACCCGCTCCATCATCACTTCTTTAGGCGGTAAATCTAGTTTTTCTGCATGCTGCACTCGATCTCGCAAAGCTTCATTTAAGGGCCGGAAGCCATTGTAACCGCGGTTTGTTGTGATAACCGCAATAAAATCAGGGTGACGATGCGCGATACGAGTTGGCAAGTTTAGACTGCCATCTGGTTCTAATGCGGAATTTAGCGCCATTAAAACAGCAGCATCCCGAATCACTGTCGGTTCCTGAATCTCCAAGAGCCATCCATTTTCATATGCACGAACAATTTCAGAAGGATAATAGCGATATTCAACCTTATCAGAATGACCATCTTCTTCTGACAGCACCGGAAGAATCGAACCCAGGACATCGGATTTATCCATATCTGCAAAACAGGTTACTTTCGTATAAGGCAGGTTAAAATCAGCAGATAAAGCTTTGGCAATCTGGGTTTTTCCCGAACCAGCATCCCCTTCCAGCAAAATGGTGCTAATTTTCATTTCACCGCGATTCCAATTTCGTACGATCTCTTCATATATTCGTTTTTCTGCTTCACTTTCAATATGTGAAGGCGGCTTTTTCCAGACAAGCGACTGTTCCTCTTCAGTCAGCTGCCTGTCCGGTGACAAAATACAAGTCTTTTTCATTGTTAGTAACACTCCAACTCTTCTAGTATGCGGCTAAGCACTCGTTGACGTTCTCCAATTATTTCTCCTAAATCATTTAAACTTTGGGCAAATGCTTTGATGTCCTCATTGATATTTTGATTGTCTACACACACTTCTACTGGTAATACCCCACCTTGTACTCCAACTCGTTCCACTGTGGGTTTTTCCGGGTCATATAAAAGGGGGAGTCGGTAAGCCTCCTTGAAGTAAAGCAATGTCCTGGACAAAAAAATCATCAAATCAAATATTTGATGGATGGGCAGCTCCTGGGCCAAAATCAATTCACCATCTTTATCATTTTTCCAAATCTGTGCGGCAATCTGCATTTTTTTATTTTCTTCCAGCATAGGCGCACCTAGCGTTAAACGTTTGATGTCAGATTGATAAGTATTTCTGCCATCTATACGGTCATAATCATTTGACACCATAACAACTTTTTCATTCATCGCCATATCCTCCTTGCATTTGGATCAGCAGCGAGACACTGTTCTCTCAAACTTTCTAATTTTGCTGTATGATCTTCATGTGGGTCATCATACTTTAACACTTTAATAACTGATAGTTCAAAGCCTTCAGAGCCATATTTGTTCCAGAGTTCCTGTAATCGTTTATTAGGATGCCAGTTGGCTGCCAATTTCATATTAGTGCTGTTAAAGTCTGATTTTGTATCTTTGGAGATACCCAAAAATACCTCGCCAGTTTCTTTACAACGGTAAGATATTACTCCCATTTCAGGATGTCTGTTTTTATAGGCTTCTAAAAGCTCTTTTTTTCTTTTTGTATCCATCATTTTCACCTCGACTCTAGTATAAAACAATGTATCTCAAAATATAATCCACGCTCCGTAGACCATATGAATGCAGAATTTTCCAATAGACAGTATTTTATAAAAATAGTAGCTTGTGCAACTTGCCGTTAAGTTTTTTTCAATTTCCTGTATGACATAAGCATTATAAAAACGAAAAGCCGCCAATCAAGAGCTGTTTCCCTTAATCAGCGGCAAGTCTTATATCTAATTTTCTATATCTATTGCAATACTTGACTTAAATTCCACCTCAATTCTGTCATCATGCACCGTAACCCTTTCAATAAGCCACCTTACTAATTGCTCATCATACTCCTCCAACTCACAGGATTGTTCATTCAAGAAATCAGTCATTTCAGCGATTCGTTGCCTTTTTCCTTCTCGCTCTGCATTTTCAACTAGTGCATTTTGCTTCAATTCACGAAGCCGATAAATTTCATCAGCCACATCTTCATAGTCATTCTTGGACTTTGCTTGGATTAGAAGCTGTTGTTGCAATTCTTCCAATTTGCCATCAATATCAACGGTGGCATTATCATTTTCTTCATTAAGTACGGTGGCTATATTTTTCTGTAACGTTGAGAGGAAGGGTTCTTTGTTAGCCAAAAGTTCGTTAATAGCCTTGACCACTGCTGTCTGTAATATTTCCTCGTTTATGGTAGAGGCCGTACATTCAGACCCTTTTTCCTCCAAACGGCTGACGCATCTCCAAACAATAGACTTGTAACCTCGGTTATTCCAATGTACCCGTCTGTAAATATTACCGCACCGTTTGAAACCGCGAATTTTCACGCGCTACCCCACGCCCGTTTCCGGGGCAAAAAGTGGTAGAGATTTAGCCCCCCCTACCGCATAAACTGCAGATAATCTCAAAAGTTAAGCTAATCTTAGGATTTCGTGAGATTTTTTGCATCTATATAAAACCGTTAATCGGCATAGTTTTCAAATTTGAGTATTAACCCTTTTTTAGAAAAGAGGTGAGTGTTTTAATTTATCTGTCAGTCAAGCGAATGATCTGACAATTAGCTGTTATTCTGTCTAACAGAGTCTGACAAAGATGTTTGTCTTCCACTACATCTAACCATGTAGATATTTCTCGATTGGTAACAAAAATGATACTTCTTGTTTCATTAAGAAAAGTAACTGCTCGATAAAAAGCCTGCAACTCTGACCTGGTTGGTGCTAGATAAAATACATCATCAATAATAATCAAGTCGCATTCCCGCATATAGGAGAAGGTTGCGCCTGCTTTTAGGTTTATATCTTTGTTCTCTACGATAGATACAAAAGTATCAATGGATGCATAATAAGTTTTATGTCCCTTGTCGATCGCTGTTTCTCCAAGATGAACAGCAAGACTAGTTTTGCCTGTCCCGCATTTACCAAGCAGAATAACGTTTTGTTCTTCATTGAGCCACGTCAGATGGGATAATTGTTTTATCTGCCATTCCAAACCTTTGTTTAAATTCGATAATTCAAATACCTTGTTGGGAAGTTTGCTTGCCCTCCTTAGCTTGATCTGTTTTTGTCTGGCTCGTATCTCTAGTTCTTTTTGTAATATCATCTGAAGATAATCTAGGTTGGACAGTTTCTCATCATTCAAATCAATATATCCCCTGGCAATATTCCATAGATTTAGCTTCTTAGCCAACTCGCGGATTTCAGTTATATCAGCCATCGATTTCCCTCCTTATCTCCTTGCTACGTGTCAGATGGTTGAAATACTGTTGATTTGGTAAGAACTTCTTTGCTATGTGCTCACCATGCTTATACATCATGTAGGCCAAAAGTTCATATGCATTGCAGCGTTCAATCTCAATGCAGTATCTTATCCCGTCAAGCATTTGCTCCATCGAATAAAACTTCGTCATGCGATTTAAGCGAATGCAATGGCTATTAGAATATTTTGGTTGTTCCTGTTCCATGTGCTGTATAAATTCCTGAGCGATTTCATGCTCTGCAAAATATTGTTTTATAAGAGCATGAGAAACCCTGTTTCTGTTATTATTTCCTTCAGGTTTGAATATCTGTCCAGTATCTTCTGTTGCTGGATACTTAGCTAATAATTCATTAGTATCAGTATCATAAAATAGAAGTATTTCACCATCATCCTCAATACGTATACGTTGATGTGCATCCATCACACCGACATCAATCTGATAACGATTCCCTTTATAGCTGACCACTCCATTGGAATCAAAGGATGCTACAGTACTTGATACCTCTGAATATGGTTTAACATGAAAAAGCTGTTTTTGTTCATCAATAAACATTTCTCGTGGCACTTTTCTAGTCACAGTATGAACTCGCCCGTTGCCTTCTCTATCCAACCATGCAAGAGCTGCACTATTAAGACTGTCAATTCCGGTGTACACCCTCCCCTCTAGAAAGCTTTGCTTGACATATCCAATTACCTCTTCTACCTTACCTTTACTCTGAGGATCTCTTGGCCTGCATAATGAAACACTGTAGCCAATACGCTTAACATATTCTTCAAAGGCCGGTACAAATATAATATTACCTAGATTTTCGCTAACCACATAGACCCGATCAAGATCATATAGAATTGTCTGTGGTCTTCCTCCAAAATATTGAAATGCATAGTTATGAGCTTTTATGGCTGTTTCGGTCGTGAAGGGATCCGGTGAAAAGTAAACAAATTTCATTCTGCTATAACTCAGAACCATACAAAAGAAATATACCCTTACAATTCTTCCATACATATCTTTAAGTTTATATTGACCAAAATCAGCCTGAGCTTCATATCCTGGTGGCGAGACTTCACGTGGCGAGATTTTCCGCTTACTGGTATGCTGATACCCGTGCTGTTCCCTTAAAGCTTTCATGTAGCGATAGAAAGTAGCTCGTTTAACTTGTAAATCAGGAAAGGCTTCAATTAATTTAAGATAAATATTGGTATCTCGGATTTGTGGGCATATTTTCAATTGCTCTAATATGTACTGTCGATAATTATCCATATGGTGCTTTTCCTGTTCAACTTCCCTGGCATAATCTTCCTTACTCATATTCCAGTATTTACTGACAGAAGTATAGGTGATCCCCAGCGCTTTAGCAGTTTTGGTCTGGGCAAGTCCGAGTTCTTTGTATTCTTGGATTTTTTGGTATTGCTCGATACCGATCATGTGTTTTCCTCCTTTAGTTTGTTATTAAAGCTAGAATACATGTAGCAACGCAAACATAGGCATCACCTCCCCGGATGCTTTTTCACTAAAATAAGGCTTTTGGGTCATTTACTGACTTCAAAAGCCTTATTTATAACTCAATATTAAATTATTATGTTAACATAGCGCTTATATATTTGGTAAGACAATAAATCTGGTATGTTCATATAAGTCGAATTTTTTGAAATATTGTTCTCCTTTAATATTTGTACTTTTATACAACAGATTAGCTCTTGAGTCAGTCTAGAAGATATCTAATTATCTCTCATATATACAATCTTGTATGGTGTACGGTCAGAACAGTAAATCATTATACATTCATACACCTTATCCAGCCCTTCTTGAGAAACTCTCTCTTCTCTTTTTTATCTAATACCTCCGAACAACTTTCCCAATCTATATGTTCAACTCCCATATTGTACCTATTCTCAAATGGATGTTTTTCGGGTACATTATCTATTATCTCAAGAGCCTTCTCTTGCTCTCCTATGGCTACATTTATCCATACATCTTCGAGAACATCTGGCAATTGTCCAAATACATTATATATATTTCTTAATCTCTGAGATAATAAGTTATGAACCCTGTCTTCTACTGAATCTTTATATCTCATATTATAGACAAAAATAGTATCATGCACTTGTCCAATCCTTTGTATTCTCCCTTTCCTTTGCTCTAATCTTGTAGGATTCCAAGGTAAGTCAATGTTAATTAATGACCCAAGAGTTTGTAAGTTTAAGCCTTCACTTGCAGAATCTGTTCCAACAAGTATCCTCAAGTCTCTACTTTTTACCATTGCTTTTAGCTCTTCTTTATCTTTTCTCTTAAATACTCCATCTATAAAAATACCAGACTTATCTCCTCCTGCATATAAGCCTATAGTTTCTCCATCAAACTCCTTTGAAAGATTCTCAGCTATCCATTTTGCAGTATCAAAGTATTGAGAAAATATAATTGTACCCCTTTCAATCCAATTTTCATCTCGGAGTAGCTCCACTGTTTTATCATACTTAGGGTCTGTTGCTTCACTGGTTTCAAGAGCTCTTACATACCTTTCTAATAGTTCTGTTTCCATAGGTGTAAGATTTTTTATATCAGATTCAATTTTAACCTCTTCTTCTTCCTCTGCTATCTCCTCCGATATTTCATCAAAGGATGTATTCCAACTATTCAACATTTTTAATCCTGTGTTTTTCCCTGCTTCTATAGAGCTTCCTAATTTGCCCCTACTGGCTCAATATTAATTGCAGAACGCTCTATTTCATTTTCAAGTTCCTTAAAAGATTTTTGTAAAAGTTGGGAGCCTTCTTCATATGTAGCTTGTAAGTCAGAGACAACAATACAAACATTATGAAGTTCTGCTTTGCCTACTGCATTAAACAAATTTGCAAGAGCTGTCGTTGTAATATCTGCTACTGTACCTGTTCCTACCGGTATTGTTTTTGCATTTTGTAGATAAGGTGGAAGCTCATCAAGTAAAATTAAAGTTGGAGTATCACTTTTAAGTAAGTTAATCCAAGCGGATTGTCCTGGAGCCATTAAAGGTGTATAAAAGGTATTAAACAACTCTTTTTTACCAAGTTGTTCTGCTATTTCTCCCCATATTCCGAATTCTAAATAACTTTCCCTTCCTGTATAAGCTACTACTCTTATGTCTGAATCTACATTGGCATACTTACCATTTAAAATACTTTTTCTTATCTCTTTGTTTTTCGCGAGGACTCCAAGTGCAACCATATTGTGCGTTTTTCCCCCGCCCATAGCTTGAGTTAGTTTAACCAGACCACTTGATGCTTTCCCTTCAAATCTCTTAAATGCAGTATCAAATAATAGTTCCATTCCTTCTGTAATAAAAGTTTCTTCAAAAAATTGCTTGCCGTCTATGGAACCGTCCAGTAAATTACTTAGGTCAAGTGTATCGTCTCTTTTTGTCTCATCAAATACACTTTCCCTTGGCTTACAAGCTTCAAATAAGGTTTTCATTTTTATTTACCTCCTAAGTAACGTCTAATATTAATTCTGTTTTTTATCCAATATTGATTTGAAAATCATTCTCTTAAAAAAACATCAATTTTAAATCATAATTATAATTAATAAAACGCTTAATACTTGAGCAACATCTTTCTGAGTTTTATTATCATCAATCTCTTTAGGAATAGAATTTCTCCAATGTAGCCCTCCCGATATCTGCAATGGTTGGCTAGGCATTCATTTCCTAGTTATCATGTTGTGAAACAAGCATTAACTCCGTTTGGTATCATCCATTTCCATGATATCACAGACGTCGCATTTTAACGCTATACAGATTTTTTGTATTATTTCTGTACTAACATTTTCATTTTTACCAAGCTTTGTTATCGTAGCAGAACTAATACCTGCAAGCTTCTGCAAGTCCTTCTTTTTCATATCTCTATCAATAAGAAGCTTCCAAAGTTTTTTATAACTAATTACCATTGTAATCACCTCTATCTATGTATAATTACATAATATCATTGGCCTCATTATATTGCAAATAATTTCTTTACATCCGCGCGATTTTTGATTTCTACTTAGCATTTATAATTCTAAACCCAGTATAGGACAAGTTTATAAGATATTACATCCATCTTATTATCTCAACTCTAACAAAATCATCTATTACGGCAACTCAATTTAACCGTTTACGGCTTAATTTTGACCAAAAATATACCCCCGATATGTTCCCATATACACATATCGAGGGTATAAATTGAGTTGATAGAATTGCTATCACTTTATGATACCCAGAATCTTCAATGCTTTTCGATCTTATATCTTAGACATACGCAAATAGCTTCTACATGCACCAACCTATCTGGATTGATGTTTTATGCTGATTCTTACTTTTTCTACTACATTTTTTCTTTTTCTTAGTGGAATCGTGCTTCTTTATACTACATCTAATATTAGTTGCGAATTATAACATCTGTTTGGAGCTTAATATTGGTATGCCAGAAGTTATATTCATCTAGCTTTTGGCTTGCTTCATTATAAACTGGTTTTGTTCCGGTCGGATCCTTAATAGTTACAATGAGACAGAACTCTTGGCTTGGTACAGTACCTTCCATTTGAGACTTAACTTCTATGTGATCTCTGTAAAGACCTTTTATATTAAGATACCAATTCTTGTCCTTCGTTAAGTACTTAAGCTTGTTACCATCAGTCATTTCAGATAAGTCGACTGCATACTTCTTGACAGGATAATACTTATCTCCATACTTAATCAGTAATCTTTCTTTAAGAGCAAATTCATCCGTATTGCTTCTCATTTTCTTCTTGCTGTAATAATTTTCAAGAAGCACATTCTGAGAACCATCTCGTCCTACTGGATTAAGAATATTTCTTTTGGATGTGTCCCTATCCTTCTTAGCATCATATGTACCCATTTTAATATCTACATTAGATTGGCAATACTCTGCTCTCTGTGTCGAGTCAAGAATTGGGTTGTATACCAAGGTTACAATGATTTGTCCCGTAAAGTAATCTCCATCCACAAGACATTCAGGCATAGGAAAGTCCATTATATCAATGTACTCACCCTTTGCAATTTCATCACGCAAGATCAAGGTAACTTCGTGAGGTGAATTATATAAAATTTCTCTTACAGACTGTGGTTTCCCGAATCCCACTTGATTTACTCTTTCAGTTACTGGAACTCTTAGATTTTCTGAATAACTTGCAGAATGGACAATCAAGGCCTTGATTAATAAGGGATCAAACTCTTCTTCCATTTCTTGATGTAAACCTGCCGCGAGTGATGCAATACGAGGTGTAGAATAACTTGTTCCCACTGATTGACAGATTGCACCATCCAATCCGAATGATCTCACCCCTGTTATAACCATCCTTCCTGAAGCATCTACACCAGCATTTCCGCCATAATGTACTATTTCTGGTTTAATGATGTAGGATGGTCCACGGCCAATTCTTGTAAATGGTGATGGATTATCAACCTCAGCTAACTCTAGTGCGGATTTTTTATGTGCAATAGATCCGACCACTATAGATCTTACACTGTCAGCGCCTTGATGGATCTTTCCTTTTGGATGACCCGTCTTAAAATTTTTACAGTTTCCCGCAGATTTACAGATTAAAACTCCATACTGATCCTGCAAAGCATCTAGTGCAACAGCAAAATCGGAGAAGCTATATTCATCCACTTCATTGATAATGCTAATTGACAGATTCCACACTTTCACATCTCTGTAATGGGCTTTGACAGCCTCTTGGATGTTTCGAATTAACTCATCTTCTTCGATGCCTTCCTTATCAGTATCTGGATAAACACAAGCATCCAGAACTTGAACACCCTCAGTACCGACCCACTTTTTGCCTTCCAAGTGATCACCATAGATAACTACTCCTGAAACAAAAGTTCCATGATCTTTTTTTACATAAGGTTCTGGATATGCAGTATATCGCTCTTCTACAAGCCATGGTTTCACATGAGGAATATCAGCTATTCCGTTATCTAAAATGCCCACTATCGCATACTTTTTTCCTTCTTTAGGAGTTAAAATGTTAAGCGTTGCTTCATCTTTTTCCATATCAAGAGCAACTGTATATTTTGGCATAGGCTCGATGGAAAAAATAGCTTCAAAGATTTCATTTTTATTAAGAGTCATAAACTCATCAAGTTTAACACCCTTAACATTGTAGACTACATGGCTTGGTGAATAATTGGTTCTGATTACTTCGTGGCCAATTTGCTTCATTGATCTTTCAAAGTAGTTTCTAATTGCTGTATTTTGCTCGTAATTTTGAAAATCAATGAGTTTAACTTTATAGTCAACAGACTCAGCAATTTCGCTCTTGGCAATTATAGGTTCAAAGTCAGATATGTTTTCAATTGCAGATATTGCGTGGGCATATCGCTGAGTATTCTTTAAGCGCTCAAGTATTTTATCTACTTCTCGAGAGTCATCTACTTTGATAATTAGCTCATCTTCATCCGCCAATCCTAATACATTATTATCTGTACCAGTCCTAAATAAGTTGCTCACTTCACGTCTATGGGTTTTTGCCGTTGCATCGTCGATAATTCTAGTCTTGAAAACGAATGGAATTAAAGAGTTATCCCTTTCCTTCTTTAACACTTTCGTCCTAAACTCCTGAAATGTATCAACAAAAACTCTGGACTTGATCTGTAGTTCTTCTGGACTTAATACGAATTTAGGTGGATCTCCTCCTCCACCAGCTTCAACTCTCATATTGTCTACTTCTCTTTTAGCAAAAAATTTAATTGGTAATCTTTCATCAGCCATTTTTACACCGCCCCTTCTTTCACTCTGGAGAGTTCGCTACATCTCTCACCTTCCTAATCGAAAAATCATAGTTATCGCAAATTTCCTTTTGTGTCACCCCATATTGCAACAGGTATTTAATAAAATCATTCTCACTGATAATCTTATGGTTTCTATATAAATACACTTCATGCAATATATCCCAATTATGAGTCATATCCTTTTTGTTTATGATGGATTTCTTTATTGCGTTACTTACTACTGTTTTGACATCTGCATGGCTAATACCATCTAAGGCGGCTGCCAGCATTTCCAGTTTCTTTTCATTCTCCATCACATTACTGTTTGTATTCTTTGTATACAACTTGATCAGCTGCATGATCTCTTCTTTGTTAGGCTTCTCTAATGTAATAATCTTAGAGAATCTTCTCCAAACAGCTGGATCCAATAATTCATGATGATTGGTTGCTGCAATTAAAATACTGTTTTGACTAAAATCATCAATATTTTGAAGCAAGCTGTTCACAACCCTTTTTAACTCTCCCAGTTCATGCTTGTCATCCCTAAGTTTTGCTACAACATCAAATTCATCAAGGAATAAGATACAGTCTCTTTTCGAAGCATAGTCGAAAATTCTCCTGATGTTCTTTGCTGTGCTTCCTAAGAGTGATGAGACCAGACCATCAAGTCTAACGGTCACAAGTGGTAACCCCGTCTTATATGCGATAAATCTTGCCACCGTTGTTTTCCCACACCCGGGTGGACCATACAATAACAACGAGCTAACCATATCAATTCCAGCTCGTAAAATCTCATCCCTTTGCCAATAGCTTTTAATAAATTCATCGATCTCATCATGAACATAATGTTTCAATATCGGTACCTCAAATGATTTATCCGGGATAAAGACATCCACCATTTCCATACGGCTTTCAGAATCCACTGGCTTAGTAGAAAAATCATCTAAGGAGGCCATTCTAGTTTTTTTATTCACTAATAGAGAGCGTATTTTCTTGGCTAGAGAATCATCACTAGATTTTTCCAGGTTCTCTGCTAGAACTTGGGCATAATTATATACCTTCTCTTTATCACCAATCATTCCACCTTCAATAATTTTCACAATCTCTGTGTACATTTTTCATTCCTCCAGACATACATATTTTAACCCACTGTCGTTCATTTTGTCAATGTATTTGTTATTATTATAAGCATTTTCGTTATTTGTAATCCGTTTTTGTTATTTTAACTCCGTTATCTGTAATTTCGACTCGGTTTCGTTACTTTTTCAGGAGTCAGTCATTCCTCAAAATAAAAACAACCAAGAAACCTTTTTCAATAAAAGCTTCCTAGTTGATCCATTTACACACTTAGATTGATGTGTATTGCTGATATCTATTCATAACATCTTCTGGTATGGTAAATTTCAGATTTTCTTTTTCATCAAAGGCCTTATCACCAGTTTTCTAATATAACTGTAGAAAACTTCTTTTCTCTCACATATAAATTTACCTAATACAGAATTACTCTTCGACCCCTAACAAAACTCTAGCAATTCTTTACCTTCATCAAACTCTCTCTTAATTCTTTCATCAAATCCTATAATTTGGGGATTATGATGGTATTGGTAACCCTGACATTTCCTTCTACCCCTAAGCTCCATATATCCATTTCAGCCATTCTCATTAAAAATTCTGCACGTAATAAAAAAACACTCTCCAAAAAGACTCTAGTACATCTATATCTTTTTTAGGTATTGCTCAAAACAAGTGAGTAGAAATCTCCATAAGTCTTCTGATTCGCTCTATCAATATATCGAGGAATGTTAAGATTAAATCTTTGGCTTTGATTGATTTCACTGTAAGGAATTATTCTCGAATATTTAGAAATTAATATAAATCCGTTGAAACAGTCCATAATTTTTCGGATATCCAGTTCACATATCAAAGCAGTATATACATTTCTCTTTTCACAAAAATCCAAAATTAGTGCACGCACCATTCAGTTAGGTATTATTTACATCCATCCTATCTCCTCAACCCTACTAATTTATCTATTCTGTCCACTCACCCCTACCTAATCTCAGACTCATTTTTACCACAAAAAAACACCCTCGATATGTTTCCACGTACCAATATCGAGGGTTTAAATCGAGTTGACAGATTTACTTTTATTTTATGAAACCCAGTATTTTCAATGCTTACGAGCTTTATTTCTTAGACATCAAGACTACCGTCTCAACGTGCGCCGTCTCCGGGAACATATCAACAGGCTGAACTTCAACCACCTTGTATCCAAGAGTTTCCATAATTCCAAGATCCCTCGCCAGAGTTCCAGGGTCGCAGGATACATATACCATCCTGTCGGGCTGCATCTTGGCCACTGCATGAAGCAAACTTTCATCGCAGCCTTTTCTAGGGGGATCCACAACCACAACATCCGCCTTGATTCCACGTCCTATCATTTCAGGAATAACAACCTCGGACTTTCCTGTAATAAACTCTGCATTTGAAATCTTGTTGACCCGTGCATTTTCCTTTGCATTCTCTATGGCTTTCTCGACTATCTCAACACCATACACCTTTTTTGCTCCATTTGAAAGAAAAAGAGATATGGTGCCTGCTCCGCAGTAGGCATCAAACACCACATCCGATTGTTTCAAGTTTGCATATTCAAGTGCCTTTTTATACAAAACTTCAGTCTGTACAGGATTTACCTGAAAAAACGAAAGAGGCGAAATTTCAAATTTCAGTTTTCCTATATAATCACTTATAGTATCATTTCCAAATAAAATATTACATTCTTTTCCAAGTATTACATTCTCTCTTCTTTTATTCACATTCTGTACTATACTCTTAACATCAGGAACTTCTGACACAATGGCATCCACAAACTCCCCTGCATGTGCAAGTTGTCTTGATTTCGTAACAAGCACAACCATGACTTCCTCCGTTGAAAAACCTGTTCGCACCATTATACTCCGCAAGTTTCCCCGACCTGTTTTCTCATCATAAATTGCTACTTTGAATTTGTATATCCAATTCCTTGTAATTTCTACTATCTTGTCTGCAGTTTCATCCTGTATCATACAACTCGCCATGTCAATGACTTCATGGGTCCTTCTTGCATAAAATCCTATGTTAACCTGTCCTTTTTCACATTTCACTGGAAGTTCAACTTTGTTTCTGTATCTATAGGGATTATCCATGCCTATGGTATCGTGAACCAGAACATCTCCCATATGAATTTTACCTATTCTTTCAAGACAATCCACAACTCTTCTCCTCTTGAAATCGAGCTGTACCTCATATGACATATGCTGAAGCTGGCATCCCCCACATCTTTTATAGATAGAACACACCGGCTCTGTCCTTTCCGGTGATGACTTCATTATTTCTTCAATTCTACCATAAGCAAATTTCTTGCTCACCTTGACTATCTTGACTTTTATTTTTTCACCTTGAATAGCTCCCTGAACAAATACGGTAAACCCGTCTATTTTGCCTACTCCCTCTCCTTCATAGCCCATTCCATCTATATCCATAACATATTCCATGTTCTTTTCAACCATATCTAAAACCACCTGCCAAATTTAATAAGTTTACCCAAAAAAATAGCACCCAATATAAAAAAAAGGTGCATAAAATATAGAATCAGTTGTCTCTTCTTTTCTTTGACTTAATTCTAACCATATGTTATCATATTATACATTATCTTTGTATAATATTTCAATTAATTTTTTATTAATTTTAATTTAGGTAAATTCGAGGATAACCTTTGTACAGGATTATCCTCTATTTCAAGCTACATTACATTCGTTCTTCCGTTATAAACAATTCCCCTTGTAGTATCCATAGTTACAAAAGCTCCTGTCTTAAGAACCTCCATAGCACCACCGGCACTGCATATTATAGGAATTTCCTTTGTTATGCATTCAATTGCCATATGTGACGTAAGTCCTCCATCTTCAGCTATTACACCCGAAACCCTGTCGAGAACTGCTATATATCCCTTATCCAAATTTTTTACAACCAGTATGTCATCCTGCTCAATAACTTCTTCTGCTTCCTTTGGATTATTTACTATTTTCACAGTTCCATATCCAGGTCTTACCCCAGCTCCAGTTCCACTTACAAGTATGTCGCCTACTACGTGAACTTTAAGCATATTTGTAGTTCCGGAATAGCTTACAGGTATTCCTGCCGCAATTACAACAAGATCTCCTTTTTTTACATAACCTGTTTTTAATGAAATCTCAACAGACTTTTCTATCAATTCATCTGTGGAATCAAATTTTCTTGCAAGTATAGGAAATACTCCCCAGTTAAGTGCAAGCTTTCTAGCTACTCCTTCACTTGGTGTAACTGCAATTACAGGACACGAAGATCTGTACTTTGAAACCATCCTTGCTGTATGTCCGCTCTGTGTAGCTGTTATAATTGCAGTGGCCTTAAGTTCAGCTGCCGTTGCACATGCTGCATAACTTATAGCATTAGGCACATTCTGCATGTGAGCTTCCTTCTTTTTCTCAAGAAGTCGTTCATATTCTATACTTGATTCTACAGACTGTGCTATTCTTGACATTGTACGAGCTGCATCAACTGGATATTTTCCATTTGCCGACTCGCCGCTTAACATTATTGCATCTGTACCATCAAGTATAGCATTTGCTATATCTGAAGCTTCTGCTCTTGTAGGTCTCGGATTTCTTATCATGGAATCAAGCATCTGTGTAGCTGTTATTACAGGTTTTCCTGCTTTGTTGCACTTTTTAATTATACTCTTTTGTATGAGAGGAACTTTCTCGATTGGAATTTCCACTCCCATATCTCCTCTTGCAACCATGATTCCATCGGAAAACTTTATTATTTCGTCTATATTGTCTACGCCTTCCTGATTTTCAATCTTCGAGAATATGAGTATATCCTTTCCTCCATTTGATTCAAGGACCTTTCTTATTGTAAGGACGTCCGATGCCTTCCTTATAAAGGAAGCTGATATCATATCAACTCCAACTTCACATCCGAATTTCAAATCTTCCTCGTCTTTTTCAGTAGTAGCCGGAAGTTTTATAGAAACACCTGGAACATTAACTCCCTTATGGTTGCTTATAACTCCAGTATTTTTTACTACACAGTTAATGCTTTTTCCCTCTACATTTTCGACTTCCATGCCTACAAGTCCATCATCTATAAGTATGCTATCGCCTTTTTTTACATCTTTGTAAAGTCCATCGTAAGTTATGTAACATTTAGTTTGATCACCGACAATTTCATCTCCACAAACTACTGTAAACTTTTGGCCTTCTTTTAGTTCAATTTTATCCTTGTTGAAATTACCCGTTCTTATTTCCGGTCCTTTTGTATCAAGTATGATAGCTATTGGCTTATTATATTTTTTTCTAAGTTTTTTTACCCTGTTTATTCTTTCTTTGTGTTCTTCATGATCTCCATGGGAAAAGTTATGTCGTGAAGCACTCATTCCTGCTTCTATAAGTTTTGACAATATTTCTTCGGTATCACTAGCGGGACCTATTGTAAAAATCATTTTAGTCTTTTGCATAGCTTACTCTCCTTATCAAACTAAATTTTATCAACCATCTATTTTATTATAAAACATTAGCTAGGCCAATGCATTAGCTATTTCATATAATTTATCATCAAACCGTTTGGTTTCTTCAAGAGCCTCGTCAATATCAACATCTATGACCTTTCCTCCTCTTACTCCAACTACTCTTGAGGATTTGCCCTCTTCTATAAGTTCAACTGCCCTGAAGGCAAGCTTAGATGCTAAAATTCTATCCTGGCAGGTAGGACTTCCACCTCTTTGAATATGTCCAAGTTTTGTAGCCCTTGCTTCAATACCAGTAACATCTTCAATTTTTTTGGCAAGCTCTTCCGCTCCGCCTATTCCTTCTGCAAGTACTACGAGATTGTGCATTTTTCCTTTCATTTTTCCCTCGAGTATGTTTCTGCAAAGTTCATCCTGATCGTATCCTTTTTCAGGGATTATTATATTTTCAGCTCCTCCTGCAAGTCCTGCATAAAGAGCAATATCTCCGCAGTTTCTGCCCATAACTTCAACAATACTTACACGTTCATGGGAAGTAGACGTGTCTCTTAGCTTATTAATTGCATCAAGTACTGTATTTATGGCAGTATCAAAGCCTATAGTATAATCTGTATAAGCCAGATCATTATCTATAGTTCCCGGTAATCCTATAGTTGCTATTCCAAGTTTCGATAGAAGCTGAGCCCCTCTGAATGAACCATCTCCACCTATTACTACAAGGCCGTCTATACCAAATGTCTTCAATATATCAGCTGCTCTTCTTCTTCCTTCTTCAGTCTTGAACTCAGAACATCTTGCCGTTCTTAGTATTGTTCCCCCACGCTGGATTATATCCGCTACACTTTTTCTATCCATTGGAGTTATTTCACCATTTATAAGGCCATTATATCCCCTAAGCACGCCCATAACATTAAAACCTTTGTCTACTCCAGCCCTTACAACTGCTCTTATGGCAGCATTCATTCCTGGAGCATCCCCTCCACTTGTTAAAACAGCTATTGTTCTCATTATATTTATACCTCCTATGACCGCATGGACAATTTTTGTCCCACACATATCATGACATCTTTGTTGACATCTACTAATTATGTTCTTTATTATAACACAAATTCGACCCTATTTCACTATTTCACAAGTTTTAATTTGCAGAAAACAATGACACATATGTTTACTTATTTTTACGAGTAGTTTAGCCATAAAACACTAAAATTATTCACTTTAAAAGACCTATATAAGTTTTACATTTTTTTCTCCAAACATCTTCTCTATATTTGCAACAACTTCATGCTCGTCTTTAACCCACAGCTCGCTGTCAAGCCTGAACTTATGTCTTTCATTTTTAGTACATATGTATATAGGGACATTTCCCCTATGTTCAGTCACTGCCGTCTTCAGATGCGATATGGCATCCTTTATCTGATTTTCACTTTGAATCAAAATATATAATTTTTTAGTGTCTATCCTCACCATCGGTTCCATTGTGTCACACAAAACCTTAGGTTGTTCCTCCTCACGCATGCTGACTCTTCCCTTTACTATTATGAGTGAATCTTCATGCACAAGATTCCTGAACTTCTGAAATACCTTTGGAAATATTATAAGCTCTACAATTCCATATAAATCTTCGAGGCTCGCAAAAGCCATCATGTCATTGTTCTTTGTAATCTTACGTGAAAGCTCCGATATTATTCCACCGATTATGACTTTATCTCCATCCTTGACTTTCGATTCGGTAATAGTACCATCTTCCAGAGTAGTATTTGCAACTATATCTGAAATCTTTATGCTTGTTTGGAGCTTCAATGTTTTCTCGTACTCGTCAAGTGGATGTCCTGACAAGTAAAGTCCTGTCATTTGCTTTTCCATGGAAAGCAAATCCCTCTTGCTGAATTCCTCCATTTCAGGATAGCGAATTTTTAAATTATCATCCTGAACCGTAGAAAAAAGACTTATCTGCCCCTTTATATTTTTCTTTCTGGAATTTGTAATTCCCTCAATTACCTTTTCATGTACGGCAACAAGTTTTGACCTGTATATTCCAAAGCAATCAAATGCTCCAGACTTTACAAGACTTTCAACAACTCTCTTGTTTATAGCTGAAACATCTATACTGCTGCAAAAATCCACAATATCTTTAAAATGTCCATGCTTTTTTCTTGATTCAACTATGCTGTTTATAATATTCTCGCCTACATTTTTTACAGCAGAAAGACCAAATCGTATACTGTTACCACTTACTGTAAACTTTGCAAAGCTTTCATTTATGTCCGGAGGAAGAACCTCTATGCCTAAATCCTTTGCAAATCTTATATAATAAGCAACCTTTTCACTGTCACCTTTTACGCTGTTAAGCATTGCAGCTGTATATTCAACTGGATAATAACACATCAAATATGCAGTCTGAAAGGCAACAACTGCATAAGCTGCTGCATGTGATTTATTAAAAGCATAAGATGCAAAATCCATCATAGAATCAAATAATTTATTTGCAATCTCTTCCGATATCCCATTTCTAATGCAGCCTGGGACTTCAACTTTGTCGTTCTCTCCAACTATACCATAAACAAAATTATGCCTCTCTTCCTCCATCACATGATGCTTTTTCTTGGACATTGCACGTCTAACAAGATCACTTCTACCCATTGAATATCCTGCAAGGTCACGTACTATCTGCATTACCTGTTCCTGATAAACCATACACCCGTAAGTTACCGAAAGAATGTGCTCGAGTTTCGGCGTCATATATTCTATATCTTTCGGATTTTTTTTATTTTTTATATACTTTGGTATTTCAGACATAGGCCCTGGTCTATAAAGACTTATCCCTGCAATAATATCCTCCAATGAATCCGGCTTCAATTCTTTCATAAATGATGTCATCCCTGGTGATTCAAGCTGAAATACTCCAGTAGTCCTGCCACTCCCTATCATGCTGTAGACTTTCTTGTCATCATAATCCACACTATCCAAGTTTATATCTATGTTTCTATTTTCTCTTACCATGGCAACTGTATCCCTGAGTACCGTCAATGTCCTGAGTCCAAGAAAATCCATCTTTAAAAGTCCAAGTTCCTCGAGGGTGCCCATTGTAAACTGCGTAACTACATTGTCATCATTTTTCTGAAGCGGAACATAATCTACAAGAGGCTTTGAAGATATTACAACTCCTGCAGCATGAGTTGACGTATGCCTTGGCAGTCCTTCAAGCGCCCTCGCCACATCTATAAGCTCATGTGTCCTGTCTTCATCCTCATATGCTCCTTTGAGTTCAGGGTTCATTTCAAGTGCCTTGTCTATGGTTACATTATGCCCTGAAATTGGCGCAGGAATCATTTTTGCTATTCTGTCAACCTCTCCATACGGGTAATTCATTGCCCTTCCAACATCCCTTATACAGGCTCTTGCCGCCATAGTACCAAAAGTTACAATCTGTGATACGTTTTGTTTTCCATATTTTTTCACAACATAGTCTATTACCTCGCCGCGTCTTTCATAACAAAAATCGCTGTCTATATCCGGCATAGACACTCTCTCCGGGTTTAAAAAACGCTCGAATATAAGATTATACTTTATAGGATCTATCTTCGTTATACCAAGTGTATATGCTACTATAGAACCTGCCCCACTGCCCCTTCCGGGTCCTGTCATTATGCCTTTTTCCCTGGCAAACCTTATGAAATCCCATACTATTAGAAAATAGTCCACATACCCCATCTGATTTATTACTCCAAGCTCATACTCCAGCCTGTCTTTTAAATCCTGAGTTACCGTCTTGTACCTTCTCTCAAGTCCCTTGCAGCATAAATCCCTTAAATACTCGTACGCATCCTGATTCTCAGGCAGTGGAAATTTTGGGAGCTTTGATTTGTGAAATTCATAGTCGAAATTACATTCTTCAGCTATTTTAACTGTATTTTCAAAAGCTTCAGGAATATCCTTGAACATATCATACATCTCTTCTGGAGATTTCAAGTAGAACTGATCTGATGGGTATCTCATCCTATCCTGATCTTCCACCGTTTTTCCAGTTTGTATGCACAAAAGTATATCATGTGCCCTGCTGTCACTTTTATTTATATAATGTACATCATTTGTAACCACCATGGGTATCTCAAGCTCCCTGGACATTTTTCTGATCTCTCTGTTAACCTTAAGCTGATCCTCTATTCCATGATATTGAAGTTCAAGATAAAACCCGTCCTTAAAAGTACTTCTGTAAAACTCCGCAGCTTCCTTTGCACCTTTCAGATTGTCATCCAGTATGTTTGCCTGAACTTCTCCGCTCAAACATGCACTCAATGCAATAAGTCCGCTGCTATGATTCTTCAGATAATCATGATCAACTCTTGGCTTGTAGTAAAATCCTTCTATAGAGGCTGTGGAAACTATTTGCATAAGGTTCCTATATCCAACTTCATTTTTCACAAGAAGTACAAGATGATAGTTGCGATTTTTGCCATTATTACTCTTAACATGCATTGATCCTTGTGAAACATATATTTCACATCCTATTATTGGTTTTATTCCATTGGCTTTTGCCTCTTTGTAAAAATCAACACATCCATACATTACTCCATGGTCAGTTATGGCCATGCTTTTCATACCAAGTTCAGAAGCTCTTTTTAAAAGATCTGGAATTTTTGCAGAAGAATCAAGCAGAGAATATTCCGTATGCTGGTGAAGACTTACCCAACTAATATCATCATTCCCCATTTTCCACAGTACCTCCTTTCAGTTCAAATTAAATTTACGGCTGTGTTCAGCTTTCAAAGTCAACAGATACAGAAGAATCAAGCATTGGTTTTAAATGTGCAAGCACTTCATTTACATGTACCGGATGAACCTGATATGCGTCCATATCATTCTTCGAATCAAATTTTGCGACAAGTGCAATATCATAAGATCTTTCCGACTTTACCACATCGGTACCAACAACTACACTTTTCAAAGTAGGTATTTTGCCGTCAACCCTCATCAGTATTTGAGATGCCTTTTTAATATTTTCGCGGTTTCTGTCCTTCAATTTGAAAAAGACTATATGAGTGAACATTTTAACCCCTCCATATAAATATATTTTACTAATAATATATTTTATTATCTTCTCAATATTCGTGCGGACAAAATTGACTTTCCAACTATTTCTTTTTTATTATTGTACATATCTATTTCAACTTTGCATGAATTTCTGCCTATGTCTATTATATCGGAATATATATCCATGTTACTGTCTATCTGCACAGGTCTCATAAAATAAGTGTTTATGCTGTCTACAAGTATATTTATATTGTTCTTTTGCCTGAGTGTCATAATTCCCATTGTAGATAACAGCATGTTAAGTGAACTCCATGAGGCTGTTCCTATTGGATCAAGCATCTCCGGAGTTATTCTTCCATGAAAATAAATTCCTTCGGATTTTGTTTCAAACTCGAACTCTCTGAGCACAAGATCTTCAAGGGTCTCCCCCGACTGCGGCTGCCTCGTCATATACTGAAGCGCTTTTATAACATCACCCCTTGTAACAACCCCAATCAGCTTTTTCCCATCTACAACAGGAAAGAGGTCTATTCCCTCCCACCCCATTATATGTGCTGCATAGGCCACCGTGGTTTTAGGCGTTAAAGTTATTGGGTTTTTATGCATCATCTTGCTTACACTCTCGTCATCTGGAGTTTTTCCCGGGACATCTTTAAGCGTTATTATACCAACAACCCTTTTTCTAACATCTACTACCGGATATCTTTCATGGTGAGTTTCCTCAACATTCTGTCTCCATGTTGATATTTTATCCGAAATAGTAAGATACTGCGGCTCCCCCTGCATTATATCTTCTATGAGCAATATGTCTTTCTTTATCATATTTTCCGAAATGGCTTTATTTATCATACTTGCCACAGTAAAAGTATCATATGTCGTGGATATAAGAGGAAGACACCTCTTGTTTGCAAGTTCTCTTATTTCATCACTACAGGAAAAGCCTCCTGTTATAAGTACACCGGAATTATTCATAAGAGCAAGCTTCTGTGCTTCTTCCCTGTTTCCTACTATTAAAAGACAATCCTTTTTTATATACTTTTCCATTGCATCTATTGTCATTGCACCTATGACAAAACAGTGAAGCACCTTGTATATTCCGTCTTTCCCGCCAAGCAGGGTACCATCAACTATATTTATTACCTCTCCATAGGTAAGCGCATCTATGTTCTTCTTTTCGACTTTCTCTATCCTTACAGTCCCAACTCTTGGAATGGTTGTAACTATTCCAAGAGTGTCGGAATCCTTTATTGCCCTATATGCCGTTCCATCACTTACCCCTAAGTCACTGGCTATACTTCGTACAGATATTTTGGTTCCTACATCCAATGATAGTATATACTTTATTACATCTTCGTGCTTCGACATGGATTACTCCTACCTTTCTTCTTTTCTAAGTTCTTCAGCTATTTTTTCAATTCTTCTTAGTCTATGGTTGACCCCTGATTTTCCAACTGGGGGATTGAGCATTTTTCCAAGCTGTTTCAATGATTCGTCAGGATATTTCAGCCTCAACTGTGCTATTTCCCTTAAATTAGCCGGAAGACGCATAAGTCCTATTTCTCTTTCAATCAATTTTATGCTCTCCGTCTGTCTTACAGCTGCATTTACAGTTTTACTGAGATTTGCCGTTTCACAGTTCACCAGCCTGTTTACATTATTCCTCATGTCTTTCATTATTCTGACATTTTCCAATTCAAGAAGTGACGAATGCGCCCCTATAAGTCCAAGCAAATTTACTATTTGCTCGCCTTCCTTAAGGTAGACTATAAAGCTGCTTTTCCTCTGAATAACTTTTGAATTGAGCCCATAATCATTTATAAGCCTGCTCAAATCGCACGCATAATCATTATTGTGGGTTACAAATTCAAGATGATATGTCTTTTCAGGATTGCTTATGCTTCCTCCTCCAAGAAATGCACCTCTTATATAGGCTCTTTTATATATATCCTTTTTAAAAAAAATCTCCGGTATGCTGTAATCGAGTGAAAAAATATTTCCATCTTCCTTAAAAAGTCCTATTTCAGCCAGCAGACTTTTAACATGTACCTGTTCCATTATAACAACAACGTATATATTGTTTTTTTTTAGTGAATTGTTCTTTTTCATAAGTATCTTGGCATGTATCTCGAATTTGTCCTTTAGAAGCGTAAATACAAATCTGGCTATTGCTGGATTTTCCGTGGAAACCTTGAACCTGAATTGCCTGTTTGAACCAAACATCAAAGTTCCACTCACCTTCATTATTGCCGATAATTCAGCTGCGGCCTCTTCCCTTCCCATGTCCGTGTATCTGCATATTTCATTTTTTACTTTTACTGAGAATGACATATAATCTCCTACCTATTATTCTTTTTCTGCTTGATTCTTTCAGATAAATAAAAATACTCAATTATCTTCTTTCTGTCAAACAAAAGTTTTTTGTCCATTATAGTTTCTATAAGGATAGAAGCCAACTTTTCAGAATTATGTCTTATAAGGTCACCCTTTACACTTATAAAGTCACCTTCTATCGGTTTTACACCAAGCCTCTCAAGAACTTCCTCGTCTATCTTTACAAGATGCGAGGCCTCTTCATGATATTTTCCTTCAAGATTCCCACTTATTTTTCCGACATTTGCAATAGTACAATCAATTATACCGCTGCCTCCATGCTTGTAAATGGCCTTTATATGATCCCCGACTGAAAACCCATCTGTTTCACCTGGCTGTGTCATTATATTTGATATATATATCTTTATTGCCTTGGTCTTGTGCAGTGCTGAAGATATTCCATCCACCAGGAGATTTGGAATAATACTTGTATAAAGGCTCCCCGGTCCAAGAATCACTGCATCGGCTTCCATTATGGCAGAAACGGCTTCTTTCAGAGCTTTTGCCCCTTTTGGTTCTATGAAAATCCTATTGATTTTCGTATTATTTTCTATGGCATATTCAGGTATTCGTGATTCGCCCTCTACAATTTTTCCATTTTCATACTCTGCCTTAAGCACAAGATTATCCAGTGTAACAGGCATAACTTTTCCCGTAACTGCAAGTACGGAACTCATTTTGTGGACAGCTTCTTCAAAATTTGAAGATATGCCATTCATCGCTGCAAGAAACAAATTTCCAAAGCTTTGATTTTTGAGTTTCCCATCCTTGAATCTGTACTGCAGCAGATCTTCCATCAAAGGTTCAGTATCTGCAAGTGCAAGAATACAGTTTCTTATATCTCCAGGCGGCAGTATTCCAAGATCTTCCCTTAAATCTCCCGAACCTCCGCCATCGTCGCCCACAGTTACTATAGCAGTTATATTGGATGTATAATATTTTAATCCTCTAAGCATTGTGGAAAGACCTGTTCCTCCACCAATTGTAACTATTTTAGGCCCTTTTACCAGAAGTCTTTTTTCATATATGAGATTTTCAATCTTTTTGGAACTAAAAGATACATTGAGATATCCTCTATTTATAAGTGCTATTATTGAACGCATGCCCTGTGTTACAGAAATATACAACACAAAAATACCGGAAATAATTAAAAATACATAGAAAGAAATGTAATAAATACTGTAGAATCTCCTGTTTATAAATTCAATTACTCCGAATATTATAAAAAGCCCTCCCATGGCTCCAAGCATAATCCACCTTTTAACTTTTATTCCAGGTCTAAGCCAACCCGCAATTCTCATAGTTTTTTACCACCTTTATTAACATCCTCTTCAATGTCTCTATGATCTATATTTACCCTATGACCATTTTCCTTCAGTCTGTCATAAATTGCATTTGCAATTGTTACAGACCTGTGGCGTCCTCCGGTACATCCTATTGAAATAATAAGCTGCCTCTTACCTTCGCTTACATAATACGGTATCAAAAACTCAAGCATGTCATAAAGTTTATCCACAAACTGATTGGTTTGTTTAAAACCCATTATATAATCAACTACAAGTTTATCATTTCCAGAGTGGCTTTTAAGTTCTGAAATGTAAAAAGGGTTTGGAAGAAATCTAACATCAAAAACAAGGTCTGAATCCAGCGGAAGTCCATATTTGAATCCAAATGAAAGTACTGTTATCATAAGTTGATTTTCAATCTGACCTTTCTCTGCATATATACCCGTTATTTTCTCTCTTAGTTCTCTCGTAGCCAATTCTGATGTATCTATTATATTATCCGAACGGTCTTTAAGCTCTCTAAGTCTGTTTCTCTCCATCGTTATTCCATTTAATATTCTTCCTTCAGGTGCAAGCGGATGCTTCCTCCTGGACTCCTTGAATCTTTTTATAAGTACCTCGTCAGACGCATCGAGAAACAATATTTCATATTTATAATCATGTCGTTTCAAATACACAAGACTTTCAAATATGTCATCGAAAAACTGCCCGCCCCTTATATCTATAACCAATGCTATCTTGTTTATCTTTCCATTGGTTTGATAACACGCTTCAGCGAATTTTGGTATTAGGGTAGGAGGAAGATTATCCACACAAAAATATCCCAAGTCTTCTAGATTTCTTACAGCTTGAGTTTTACCCGCTCCTGACAAACCTGTTACTATAACAAATCTCATAACCAACCCTCCTGTTCATAACTAATGCTTTTTTTAATTATAACATAAAAAATAGAGAATCTAAACTTGATAAATCAATAGATTCCCTAGAGGTAAATTAGTCTTCTCCTATGATTCTTACTTCAGTATAAAGATCAACGTCAAATTTCTTCTTTACAGTAACCTGTACTATCTTTATAAGATCGAGTATGTCTTTTGCTGAAGCATTTCCTTTGTTTATTATAAATCCAGAATGTTTCTCAGAAACCTGTGCATCACCTACACTTGTTCCTTTAAGCCCACTGTCCTCTATGAGCTTTGCTGCAAAATGCCCTTCTGGTCTTTTAAACGTACTTCCTGCCGAAGGATATTCAAGAGGTTGTTTTTCATTTCTCCTTCTGTTCAAATTCTCAATTCTGTCATATATCTTTTCATGTTCTCCATTTTGAAGTTTGAAAGTTACCTCAAGAACAGTGTATCCGTATTTCAATATCGAACTCATTCTATATCCAAGTTCCAGCTGCTCAAGATTTATATTCTTTACTTCGCCATGATTATCTACTATACATACGCTTTCTATTATGCTGGATATCTCTCCGTTATACGCCCCTGCATTCATTGCAACAGCGCCTCCAACACTCCCCGGAATTCCGCAGGCAAATTCAATTCCTGTAAGATTGTTTTCAAGTGCCGTCTGGGATATATCTTTTATCGCCGATCCGCTTCCTGCAATAATTCTTTCTCCATCAACCTTTATATTATTCAATTTGGTAAGTTTAATTACAATTCCCCTTATACCACCATCTTTTACAAGTAAATTAGAACCATTTCCCATTATGTAGTATGGTACCTTTTTCCGTTTGCATATATCAATAACAGACAAAACCTCTTTGGAATCTTCAGGTGTTACAAGTATATCCGCAGGTCCTCCAACTTTAAAGGAAGTATATTTTCCCATAGTCTCATCTATCTTTATATCTTCTTTTTTTAAAAAACTCTCCAAATCGCACGCAAACTGTCTATATTTATTCATGTTATTCCTTTCTCCTCGAAATCTAAAATTTAAAATCTTAATACAGTATAATTTATACATCTTTTTTAATCAAGATTGAAATAAAACTAATCATTATCTTTTTCAAAAAAATCTACAATACTTTCGGCCGCCCGTTTATCAATTGATGGTGTGTCAAGCAGCTCCTTGAAAGCAGCCTTTTTTATGTTTTCTATACTTCCGAATTTTTTTAGAAGTTCCTTCCTTCTCTTTGCACCAATATGCGGAATGTCGTCCAAAACAGAATGAAGAACCCTCTTATTTCTTAAAGTTCTATGATAAATTATAGCAAATCTATGAACTTCATCCTGTATTCTTGTAATAAACTGCATGAGACTTGAATGCTTCTCAACTGGAAGCTCTATATTATTATAGATAATTCCCCGTGTTTTGTGATTATCATCTTTTACCATTCCGCATACAGGTATATCTATATCAAATCCCTTAATTACTTCAAGTGCCACATTTATCTGCCCTTTTCCTCCATCCATCATTATAAGGTCCGGGAACATACAAAACTTTCCGGCACTCAGTTTCAGGTTTCTTTCCTGTATCCTGCGAATTTCATCAAGACCGTGACTAAATCTTCTCGTAAGTATTTCCCTCATGCTGTCATAATCATTTGCCCCTTTTACGGTATCAATTTTAAATCTTCTATAATCACTGTGCTTTGGAAATCCATCTTCAAATACCACCATGCTTCCAACAGAATCAATGCCCTGAATATTTGAAATATCATATGCTTCTATCCTATGCGGTATATCATCAAGTCCAAGCAATTCGGAAATCTGTTCAAGATTCTTCTTCTGTCCGCTTTTATCCCGAAGTATCTTTGTTTTAAAATTTTTAAGCATTGTTGCTGAATTTTTCCATACAAGTTCAAGAGTTGATTTTTTATCACCTCTATACGGTATCTTTATTGATACCTTGGAATCCTTCTTCATTCCCAGCCATTTTGACAGAAGATCACTATCCTCTGCAAAAGGCACATATATAATTTTGGGTATATGTGCAGTTCCGCCATAAAACTCTCTTATGAAATTTGATATTATCTCTCCCGGTGGAAGCCCTGCAGTGTTCTCTATAATATAGTGTTCTCTTCCGATTATTTTACCGTTTCTCATAAAAAATACCTGTACACAACTATCATTGTCATCAGAATATATATTTATAAAATCTTCATCTTCGAAATTTCCAGTTATAATCTTTTGCTTCTCAGTTACCTTCTTTACAGAAAATATCTTATCTCTCAAGGTTGCAGCCTTTTCAAACTCCATATTTGAAGAAGCTTCTTCCATATCACCTTTCAATTTGTTTATTATATCCTTATCCTTCCCCGAAAGAAGATCTATAATCTCGGAGACTATTTCGCGATAATCCTCTGCATTTATATAACCGGCACATGGTCCCCTGCATAGTCCTATAAAATAGTTCAAACATGGCCTTACTTTTTTCTTTTCCGGCATTATTTTCATTCTGCAGCTTCTTACTGGAAAAACTTTTTTTATAAGTTCTATTGTTTCATATACAAAGGATGGATTGGGAAATGGTCCAAAATACTTTGCTCCGTCTTTTCTTATATTTCTCGTGATTATAATCCTTGGGAAACTTTCATTTGCCGTAACTTTTATAAAAGGATAATGCTTGTCATCCTTCAACAATATATTATACTTCGGTCTATACTTCTTTATAAGGTTGCATTCCAGGATAAGAGCCTCGATTTCAGAATCTGTAACTATATACTCAAATTCCGCTATATTCTGAACCATGGCTCTAACCTTCCCCGAATGGTTCTTCGATTTTTGAAAATACTGTCTTACCCTATTTTTAAGTATTTTAGCCTTTCCAACATATATAACCTCTCCTGAAGAATTTTTCATAATATAAACTCCAGGCTTATCTGGAAGTACTTTTAATTGGTAATTAAAATCAAACATTTTATATTATATGACCTCCCGCCAGTCTATTTATAAAATATACTTGGTATTTTATAAATTGTAAAGAGGAGTCCTCCAATCATGAGAAGCTGCTCTATGGCCGAACCGATTTTAGAATTTGTCTTATATGTAAAGGGAAACTTGACTTTTTTATTTCTGAAAGGATAAAAGAGAGGTATACCCCTGTCCGTACACATATCACAGATAAGATGCATACCGTAGCCTATCATGAAATAATATATCAGATATGGTATATTATACATATTCCCAATATATCCCGCAATAAACGAAAACATGGACATTCCTGTCAGACTGTGGGTAAGTCCATTCCTATGTGAAGATACGGCTATCAGGATAAGGGCTATACCTATTGCTTTTACTATTGGTCTGTTAAGGTAAAGATAATCGTACCAGAGCAGAATTATTCCCAGGCATCCATATACCGTAACTTTTGTCATCTTGTTTCTAAATGGAAGAATGTATTTGTTTATTATACTTTTGGGATGATCCACATCTGGAAGTGCCGATGAAAATGCCGTTATAGCCAATCCTATATAGCTAAATCCCCCTGGAATTATTTTATATATAGATAAAAAAGCAAGCACTCCTATCCCTATATGAGTTTTACCCTTCATTTTTTCTCCTTTTATAAAACTTTAACGTGTTAAATATCCCTTACAGTGAGTATATTATAACATTAAATCAATTATAATATTACTTTTCACAACAAAATTTTCCGGGAAATACTATCATATAAAAACATACGTTCATAAAAGACATTTTTTAAAACACTAAATATGATATAATGCAATTAATTATATTAGTAAAAACTTGAAATTACAAAATCTGTATGCTTAAATTTCTGAGTAGATTAACTGATAGGAGTAAACTATGTATAAGATTTTGATCGTTGAAGATGATGCTGTAATTGCAAAGTCGATAAAAGAATATTTAAATGGCTGGAACTATGAAGTTGAGTTGATATCCGACTTTAAAGATATAATGCAGGAATTTATAAATTTTGACCCCCATCTCGTTCTTCTGGATATATCGCTGCCATTTTTTAATGGTTATCACTGGTGCAGTGAAATTCGCAAAATATCAAAAATTCCAATCATATTTATTTCGTCTATGTCAGAAAATATGAACATCATTATGGCTGTAAACATGGGAGGTGACGACTTTATATCCAAACCTTTTGACTTAAGTGTACTCGTTGCAAAAGTTCAGGCATTACTAAGGAGATCATATTCTTTTGGAGGCAAGATGGATATAATCGATCATAAAGGTATGGTGTTAAACTTGGATGATGCAACTATCGAATACAATAATAACAAACTTGAACTTACCAAAAACGAGTTTAAAATCCTTCAAATTTTGTTTGAAAACATAGGCCGTGTAATTCCAAGAAATATTATTATGACAAAGCTCTGGGAAAGCGACAGTTATATAGACGATAATACCTTAACTGTAAATATGACACGTATTAGAAGAAAACTTTCAGACATTGGCATTTGTGATCTCATAAAGACCAAAAAAGGTATTGGATATATGGTGGAATAATTATGAAACAAAATTCTTTTTTATGGATTCTATTGTGGTATATTAAAGACAATAAAAAATTAATAATAACCTGTACCGTCTTCTTAACTATTTTTATCACAATCTTTTCTCTTTATTCTATAACACTTGAGCCAATTCTGTATGCTTTATTATTGTCAATGACTATTACTGGAATATTTGCAGTTTGTGACTTTGTCATTTATTTTAAAAAACATAGAAATTTAAATGTTTTAGGGAAAAATATTAATATAAATTTAGACGGTCTTTCAGGTGCCAAAACTTTAATTGAAGCAGACTATCAAAATATATTAAAAATATTCCATGAGCAAAGTACCAAACTAATTTCAGATATAGATATTAAGCGCACAGAAATGATAGATTATTACACTCTCTGGGCACATCAAATCAAAACACCAATTGCTGCAATAAAACTTTTGCTCCAAACTGAATACAATGAGCAAAACAGAGAACTTTTAGAACAAGTTTTTAAAATTGAGCAATACGTGGAAATGGTACTGTGCTACTTGAAAATAGACAATTCTTCATCTGACTTAGTAATAAAGAATTATGATTTAATGCACATTATAAGACAGGTTATAAGAAAATATGCTCCTATATTTATAAGAAAAAACATAGCTCTTGATCTAAGGGAAATAAATTGTTCTGTTTTAACAGATGAAAAATGGCTTGTATTTGTACTTGAGCAAATATTATGGAATGCATTAAAGTATACAAAAAGCGGAAAGATATCAATATACATGGATGATAAAGAAAAAAAGGCTCTTGTAATTAATGATACCGGCGTTGGAATCTCAGAGGAAGACCTTCCAAGAGTATTTGAAAGAGGTTTTACTGGTTATAATGGCCGTATGGATAAAAAGGCCACGGGAATCGGGTTATACCTCTGCAAAAAAATACTAGATAAGCTTTCACACACAATAACCATCACCTCCGTTATAGACAAGGGTACAACAGTAAAAATTCACCTCTTTTCTGAGCATACTATAATCGAATAAATACATCCTTACAAAAATGTAAGTTTAAAGAGCGAAGTGTAAGCCAAAATTATGGCAGACACATCTCTCTTTTTTTATAATAATCGTATAGTAAAAATTGAGGAGGAAAAAGATGAAACTGTTAGAGGTAAATAATTTAAAAAAGATATATTCAACAAGATTTGGCGGCAATCAGGTTAAAGCACTAAACAATGTCACATTCTCAGTAGAAGAAGGTGAATACGTGGCAATCATGGGTGAATCGGGCTCTGGGAAAACTACATTGCTTAATATGTTAGCATCTCTGGATAAACCAACCAGCGGGAAAATTATACTTCAGGGCAAAGATATGGTGGCAATAAAAGAAAGCTTAATAACTGCATTTCGAAGAGAAAATCTAGGTTTTGTATTTCAGGATTTTAACCTTCTTGATACATTTTCTTTAAAAGACAATATTTTTCTTCCACTGGTTTTATCCAGAAAATCATATAAAGAAATGGAGAAGAAATTAAAACCAATTGCACGCACACTTGGAATAGATTCTTTACTTAATAAGTTTCCTTATGAAGTATCCGGTGGTCAAAAACAAAGAGCCGCTGTTGCAAGAGCACTGATTACAGACCCAAAGCTTATTTTAGCAGATGAACCAACGGGTGCACTTGATTCAAAGTCAACGGATCATCTCTTAGACTTATTTTCAAAAATTAATAATGAAGGCCAGACAATTGTTATGGTCACTCACAGTGCTAAAGCAGCCAGCCGTGCAGGAAGAGTTCTTTTTATAAAAGACGGAGAAGTATTCCATCAAATTTACAAAGGATCTATGTCAAAAGAGCAGATGTTTGAAAAAATCTCAAATGCACTTACAGTAATAACCACTGGAGGTGGTAAGCATGAGTAAGCTATTTTATCCCAAGCTTGCAGTTATAAATATTAAAAAAAACAGCAAGACATATGCTCCATTTATTCTGACATGTATATGCACTATTATAATGTTTTATATAATGCACTCAATGTCAATAAATTCAGGATTAAATAAAATTGTCGGATCATCCAGTTTAAAACTTCTGCTGTCTTTTGGTACAAAAATAATCGCAATTTTTTCAGCAATATTCCTTTTCTATACAAACGGCTTTTTAATCAAAAGACGTAAAAAGGAAATAGGTCTATATAATGTACTTGGACTTGAAAAAAAGCACATTGCAAAGATACTATTCTTTGAATGTATCTTTACCTCGGCTATAAGTTTGACATTGGGAATTGCCTTAGGAATAATATTTGACAAGTTAATGTTCCTTTTACTTATAAAAATTCTCAGCTTCAAAGTTGTCTTTGGTTTTTCTATTTCAGTGCCATCCATAATTAAAACATTAATTGTTTTTGGTATAATATTTCTTGCAACATTACTATCTAACCTGTTTCAGATTAAAATATTAAAGCCAATCGATCTTTTAAAGGGATCTAATCAGGGTGAGAAGGAGCCAAAATCCAAATTAATTATAACTATTATAGGTTTAGCTGCCCTTTTAGGTGGATATAGAATAGCTCTAAATGTCGATTCTCCGCTTAAAGCACTTACTTCGTTCTTTATTGCAGTAATTTTAGTCATGATAGGCACTTATGCTCTATTTACGTCAGGCAGTATATCAATGTTAAAGATGCTGCGTAGAAATAAAACCTTTTATTACAAAACTAATCATTTTATATCTGTTTCAGGTATGATGTACAGAATGAAACAAAATGCAATAGGATTGGCAAATATATGTATTTTAAGTACTGCCGTACTTGTTATGCTTTCAACAACTACCTCTCTATATGCGGGTATGGAAGATATTTTAAAAATAAAATATCCTAGAGAGCTTTCAATAAAAACGGATAATTTAAATAAAGCTAATATAAACAAGATAAACAATATTATAAATCAGGAATTAAAATCTAATAAGTTAACTACAAAAGATGAGTTTCACACATACAGCAACTCTATAACAGTTGTAGAAAAAAGCGGGAATTTTTTATCAGAAAATGGTTCTTCAAATAATCAAAATTCGTATTTACTGGTAACAATTCCAATATCAGATTACAACAGAATTGAAAATAAGAATGTAACTTTAAAAGATAATGAAGCTCTGCTGTTTTCAAAGACAAAAGGTTTTAAAAAAACTTCAATAACTATTGATAACAAGACTTTCAACATCAAAGAAAAATTAAATACACCTTTAAATTTTTCAGTAGATTCCATGACTATGACCGATGTTATAGATACTTACGTACTATTTGTAAATGATATAAATTTCACTCAAAAAAATTCTTCCAACGAATATACTACAGCTTTTAACTTAAATGGTACAGAGCAAGATATATCCTTGATGTCAGATAAATTAAACAAAGCTTTTTCACAAAACACAATACACGCTTTAGTTTCAGATTCTGTATCTGGCAAACAAGATTTTAGCTCTGGATATGGCGGCTTGTTTTTCATTGGAATATTTTTAGGAGTACTATTTCTTATGGCAACAGTACTTATCATTTACTATAAACAGATATCAGAAGGTTTTGAGGATAAAGAACGTTTTAAAATACTCCAAAAAGTTGGTATGGATAAAAGAGAGATTAAGAAAACCATACGAAGTCAAGTATTAATGGTATTTTTTCTTCCCCTGGTTTTCACCATAATCCACATTGCTTTTGCTTTCCCAATGATGTCAAAACTACTTGCTCTTTTGATGCTTGAAAATATAAATTTATTTATATTTTCAACAGCAGCAACAATACTCATCTTTGTAGTAATCTATACCATAGTATTTTTACTAACTGCAAAATCATACTACAAAATTGTTGAATGATATTAATACTGGATGTTAAGCGTTAATGCTTAGCACCCAGTAACTTTACTCATATCTTATTTTCTATTGCATTTACAATTTGACTGTCTACTGTATCTGCTATGTTTAAGAGTATATCCTCCACTCCCTTGGCTTCAAACTTTCCGTATTCACCATGATGAGATAAAATAGAATAACATATGTCATCCAATTCTTCAGGGTCAAGCACATTTCCCACTTCATTATTTATTTCAATTAAGTAGGCAGCCCCCATTACTATATGGTCAAGCTTGATTGACTTCCTGCGTATTATTCCATTATAGTCATATTCCTTTATTTTCATAACATCATGCACAACAGCCTTAAGTATCATCCTGTCTTTGTTTATAACATCCTTTGCATCCATGTAAAATGGGTTATCAATATAATTGCTCAAAATACTTTCCATTGTTTTCATTACACCAACCGTGTGTAAAAATAAACCGCCGCGCTTATTTCCATGAAATTTTTCAGCTGCAACACAAGTCAAAAATGCCTTCCATCTGTCGTTATTATAACCTGATGCTCCAGTGGCTGCTATGGCAATTTTTCTGTATTTATCCTCAAGTTTATTTACTGTATTGATAAAGTAGGTTATAAGTTCATCTGGCACATCATACAAAGGTATAAAAGAACAATAGTCAACATCTTCTGTTACAACATGAATAGAAGGACTTTTTATCTGCATGCTTCCATTAAAGCTTCCAGCATAGCCTTTTACTCTTACAATGCACCCTTCCTTTACCGAATCCATAAGTTTTTGATAATTGTCCCAAATTGGAAATGCAATTGAACAGGTATTGTCCTGAATTATCATTATAATATATGGATTGCCATCTTTTTTATGACCTATCCTCTTATCGCTTACCATCCCCAAAACTTCAATATTGTCACCATTTACCAATTTAGATATATCTTCTATTTTCATAAAAGACTAACTCCCCTCTTTGTCTATTTATCACCATTCTCATTAATTGAAATGACAAAAGAGAGGTATACCCCTGTCTGTACACATATCACAGATAAGATGCATACCGTAGCTTTCGTCATCTTGTTTCTAAATGTAGAATTATATTTATTTATTATACTTTTATAATATTACTTATTATAATAAAATTCCCCGGGAAATTACATCATATATAAAATTTTTATAATTATTTTTGCAGCGAGGTTGCTATTACCTGGGATGCAATGGACGCCGCGAGTACTCCTCCCTGTCCTCCATTCTCAACAATTACTGCAACTGCAACCTGCGGATCATCATAAGGTGCAAAACCTATAAACCAGGAATGAGGTGGTGAACCTGCTCCCATTTCTTCATTATCGGCAGTTCCCGTTTTTCCTGCAACCTGTATTCCGTTCAGTGATGCCTGGGTTCCAGTACCATAGTCAACTACGGACTTCATCATGTTTTTCATGGTATTTGCAATATCAGACGATATTATCTGCCCTGCAGACTCCGGCGATATTGTCTTTACAACTTTTCCGCTGTTTGTAATTACAGAATCTACAAGATGAGGTTTCATCATTGTTCCTCCATTTGCTATAGTACTTACTACAACCGCCATTTGAAGCGGACTTGCAAGGTCACTGCTTTGACCTATTGCACTCTGTGCTATACTTCCTTTTTCATAAGACTTCAAAGTCGGAAAATGACTTTGCTCAACAGGTATTCCATCTGTAGGAATGGTTTTGTTGAAATAAAACTCTTCTGCTGTCCTCTTTAAATTATCATTTCCAAGCTCCAGCCCAAGCGTTCCAAAATATACATTGCTGGAATGAGCATATGCCTGTTCAAAATCAATACTTCCAAGTACTTCACCATTGTAATTGTGAAGCTGGTAATCTGAGCCTATTTGAACAGAGCCTGTGTCATTTATTGTTTTATTTTGCACATTTCCTATATTTTCAAGAGCACTTACAGCAGTTACTGTTTTGAAAGTCGATCCCGGAGGATAAAGCCCTGCAGTTGCCCTGTTAAGCAAAGGCCTGCTGGAATCCTTATTTATATCCGACCATATTGAATCAAGATCGTTCGGATTAAATGAAGGCTTTGAAACGAGAGCTATAACCGCCCCTGTTTTTGGATTAAGCACAACCACAGCACCTTTGTTGTTTCCCAAAAGGTTGTATGCTTCTTTCTGCGTTGCAGAATCCAGTGTTGTTTTTACACTGTTTCCCACTTTTTTCATTGACTTTCCTTTGTTCTCGATAAGACTCTTCAAACTATCCTTTACATCTGTAGTCATAAGCTCCTGATCATATTTTCTTTCAAGACCTGTTATACCATACTTTTCATTAACATATCCGAGAACATGGGCAAATATCGATCCTCCCGTATATTCTCTTTTTTGAGTCTCAGCACTCACAGGATAACTTCGTGTAAGTGCTGTTCCATTTCTATCATAAATCGTTCCCCTCAGTACTTCATTTCTTTTTATCCATAGTCTCCTATTGTAATTACTGTTTACTATGCTTGGTCCTTCAACCATTTCAAAGTATGTCATATATGAGATCAAGCCTATAAAACACAGCAAAAATACAAACATAACTTTTTTTATATTGTTAAGTATATTATTCATATTATCTGCCCTCCTCTGATATTTTTTGAATTATACCCAAGGAAAAAAATGTTATAAGCATTGAACTTCCTCCATAACTTACAAGTGGCAATGTTACACCTGTAAGAGGTATGGCATTCATGACTCCTCCAACTATTACAAGTACCTGTGATGCAATCATTGAACTATACCCTACTGCAAGCAGTCTCGAAAATTTATCACTGCAATATACTGCAGCTCTCATACATCTGTAAAAAAGCAAGAAATACAATATTATAACTGCAAATCCCATAAGTACGCCAAGTTCCTCACACAAAGTGGCAAATATAAAATCTGTAGTGTTTATGGGTACATATTCAGGATGTCCAAGTCCAAGTCCTGAACCTGTAAGCCCTCCCGATGCTATAGAAAACATAGATTGTACTATCTGATAACTCTGATTGTTTGCATAGGGCCATGGATTTCTCCATATCATTACTCTCGTACGAACATGCCCGAACATATGATAACTCAAAACCGCACCTACCCCGGCAAGCAGAATACAAATTATTACATATCTGAATTTGGATGTCGCTATGTAAAGCATTGTTATTGATATTCCAAAAACTATAAGCGCCGACCCAAGATCTTTTTGAACCACCATGAATCCAAGACTTATCATAACAGCGGCTCCTGGAATAATAAGGTTTTTAAAACTCTTGTAGTTTTTAAGTTCTGCCGCAAGATATGCCACAAGAGTCAGCTTTCCAAACTCCGAAGGTTGAAATTGAAAACCTCCAAGTCTAATCCAGTTCCTTGAACCGTTTATTTCAGTACCGTGAATAGTACCAAGACTCATAAATAGCAAAGTAGCCACCAAATATATATATTTATACTTGCTAAAGCTTACAGTATCCGGCATTAAAACAACTATCAGTATGAATCCTGTAACACCTACTGCAAACCATATTATCTGTTTGATAGATACCTCCATATTTATCCTGTAAAGCATGACCATTCCTATAACGGCCAAAATACTTGAAAAAATAAATATGTATTTATCTCCATCCGAGAAAAACTTTCTTATTACAAAATATGAATAACCTATGAGAAGGCATGTAACCACTGCCATTATCATAGCACCTTTATCAAAGGGCTGTTTTATTACAGCCAGGTTAAAAAAACAGACAAAACACAAAAAGTATGTATATCTTAAAAGTTTTTTTTCATCCCTAGTAGTATCCATCTCGCTTCACCACCTATTAATTAGTCACATGATTTATCTTATAACCTTAAAAGACGTACCTCCTATTTTTATTTCATCTCCGGAATTGAGAGAATGACGTCCGTTAAGTTTTTTTCCATTCAAAAGAGTTCCGTTAGTACTCCCCAGATCTTCTATAATACAGTCTTTTCCGTTCTTTACATATAACCTGGCATGATGTGATGATGCATAAGGATCTTCAAGTCGAAGGTTATTGTCACTCTTTCTTCCTATGGTTATTTCATTTCTCACAGGTATAACAGCACCCCGTCTGAGATTAGAACCTTTTGCAGCTGCAATAACTTCAAGTCCGAAGGATTTTCTATTTGATGTTTTGGATTTCTTACCTCCGTTTTTTACATCTTTGTACATTATGCCTAAAGACCAGAATATTATAATATATACTATTCCTATAATTACAATTTTAAAAATCAAACTCAATTTACTTAGATCCATTTTCAATATCCTCCCCTAAAGATGAAACGACTAGCATTGTAAGCCTGCTTATGCTAGTCGTCATGTAGATTATAACATTTTTTTTAGATATTGTCCTGTATAAGACTTTTTATTTTGTATTATTTGATCGGGTGTACCTGTACATAATACGTTCCCACCTTTTTCTCCACCTTCAGGACCAAGATCTATTATATAATCCGCACACTTGACAACATCCAGGTTGTGCTCTATTACAACTACAGTATTTCCTGTATCTACAATTCTCTGGAGTATATTTACAAGTCTGTTGACATCATCGGTATGAAGTCCCGTCGTAGGTTCATCTAATATATAAAGTGTTTTTCCCGTACTTCTCTTTGACAGCTCATGTGCAAGTTTGACTCTCTGTGCTTCCCCTCCAGAAAGCTGTGTAGATGGTTGTCCAAGCCTTATGTACCCAAGTCCAACATCAAACAGAGTCTGAAGTTTACTTTTTATCCTCGGTATATTTTTAAAGAATTCCAGTGCTTCTTCGACCGTCATATTCAGCACATCGTCAATATTTTTTCCCTTGTATTTCACCTGCAGGGTTTCCCTGTTGTATCTCTTGCCCTTGCAGACTTCACAAGGTACATATACATCAGACAGAAATTGCATTTCAATTTTTATTATACCGTCGCCGCTGCATGCCTCACATCGTCCGCCTTTTACATTAAAACTGAATCTTCCAGGCTTGTAACCTCTCATTTTGGATTCAGGGGTATTGGAGAATACTTCCCTTATTATATCAAACACACCTGTATATGTAGCTGGATTGGACCTCGGAGTTCTTCCTATTGGATTTTGATTTATGTCTATGATTTTATCTATATTTTCGACGCCGAGCATTTCTTTGTATTTTCCTGGATTTACCCTCGACCCATTTATCTTCTTGTTTAGTCCCTTATAAAGCACTTCATTTACAAGAGTACTCTTTCCAGAACCTGATACTCCTGTCACGCAATTAAATACTCCAAGTGGTATAGACACATCCACATTTTTAAGATTATTCTGATTTGCACCTTTTATTGTTATAAACTTTCCATTTCCGGGTCTCCTTTTTTCCGGAAGCTCTATCTTCTTTTTCCCACTTAAATACTGCCCTGTAATCGACTTGTGGCTTTTCATTATATCCTGAACAGTTCCACAGGCAACTATTTCACCGCCATGCTCTCCTGCCCCAGGACCTACATCCACTATGTAGTCCGACGCACGCATAGTATCCTCGTCATGTTCTACCACAATAACCGTATTTCCCACATCTCTCAAATGTTCAAGTGTCTTTATAAGTCTGTCATTGTCTCTCTGGTGAAGACCTATACTAGGTTCATCCAATATATAAAGCACACCTACAAGTCCCGATCCTATCTGTGTCGCAAGTCGTATTCTTTGTGACTCACCACCTGATAATGTTCCCGAAGCTCTTGACAAAGTAAGATAATCAAGCCCTACATCAACAAGGAACCTCAATCTTCCTTTTATCTCCTTGAGTATCTGATCTGCTATTATGGAATCCCTCTTGGATAATTTTATATTTTGAAAAAATTCAAGTTCGTCTTTTATAGACATACTTGAAAGCTCTTGAATATTCTTATCTTTAACCTTAATGGAAAGCGCTTCGGCATTTAACCTGGCTCCCTTGCATTCAGGACATGGATTGTCACTCATGTAACTTTCTATTTCACCTTTTATGTAATTTGAATTTGTATCCATATATCTTCTTTTTAAATTATTTACTATTCCCTCAAAGGCATGATTGAACTCCATTTTTCTTCCATCTTTTTCATACTGGACCTTCACACTTTCTCCTTTGAGTCCATAAAGAATTATATCCAAAATGCTTCTGTCAAGCTGTTCAACAGGTGTGTCAAGTTTGAACTTATACTTCTTTGAAAGTGCTTTAAGTATGCTGAAAGTCCACGATCCTTCTTTCAAGCTTCCACTTTTCCATGGCATTACAGCTCCTCCAAGTATACTCTTGCTTTTGTCGGGTATTACAAGGCTCTCATCTATTTCAAAAAGAGTTCCTAGTCCATCGCATGTATTGCATTTTCCAAAAGGAGAATTGAAGGAAAAAGTTCTAGGCGTAATTTCTCCTATGCTTATACCACAGTGAACACATGCAAATTTTTCACTAAAAAGTATATCTTCTCCGTTAACAACATTTATAATTACTATTCCATCTGATAATTTAACAGCAGTTTCTATCGAATCTGAAAGTCTGCTTTCTATCTCTTTTTTGACAACCAACCTGTCTACAACAACTTCTATAGTATGTTTTTTATTTTTATCCAGATCTACTTTTGTTTCCTCAAGATCAAAAATTTCTCCGTCGATTCTGGCTCTTACATACCCATTTTTCTTTATGTTTTCTATAACTTTTACATGCTGGCCCTTTCTTCCTTTTATAACTGGAGCAAGTACCTGTATTTTTGTCCTCTCAGGCATTAAAAGCACCCGGTCAACCATCTGATCTACTGTCTGTTGTGTTATTTTTCTTCCACACTTCGGACAGTAAGGCACTCCTATCCTTGCATAAAGCAATCGCAAATAATCGTATATTTCAGTAACTGTTCCAACCGTAGAACGCGGGTTTTTGCTCGTAGTTTTCTGGTCGATGGAAATTGCGGGTGAAAGTCCCTCGATATACTCCACATCCGGCTTGTTCATCTGCCCCAAAAACTGCCTTGCATAGGCAGAAAGTGATTCCACATACCTTCTTTGTCCCTCTGCATATAATGTATCAAAAGCAAGAGAAGACTTTCCTGAACCCGACAATCCGGTAAAAACTATAAATTTATCGCGCGGTATTGTCAAATCTACATTTTTTAAATTGTGAACTTTGGCGCCTTTTATGATTATGTTTTCTTTCATATCTAAAACTCCTTAGTTTACCATAAATATTTTTTCAATAGATTCCTAGTTTTTCTCCTTCTTGAGTTTTTCTATTACATCCCTCAATCTGGCCGCTTCTTCAAACCTGAGTTCTTTTGCAGCTTTTTTCATCTGCTTTAAATTTTTGTCTATAATTTTGTCTATAGCTTCATTGTTTCCCTTCAAAGCTTCATCCAGACTATTATATTCGTGTTTTTCCTCCATGGCAACTGTTGCTTCTATAACATCTCTTATATCTTTTATTATTGTTTTTGGAGTTATTCCATTTTTTTTATTATATGCCATCTGTATTTTTCTTCTTCTATTCGTTTCAGTAATTGCCTTATTCATAGAGTCAGTTATTGTATCAGCATACATTATAACCTTGCTCTCCGAATTTCTTGCCGCTCTTCCGATTGTCTGTATTAGTGACCTTTCAGATCTCAAAAAACCTTCTTTGTCAGCATCAAGTATTGCGACAAGGGCAACTTCCGGTATATCAAGCCCTTCTCTCAAAAGATTTATACCAACAAGGACATCAAATTCACCTTTTCTAAGATCTCTTATTATTTTCATTCTTTCTATTGTAACAATACCCGAATGCATATACCGTGCTTTTATATTCATATCCTTGAAATAGTCTGTCAAGTCTTCAGCCATTTTCTTTGTAAGTGTTGTAACAAGCACCCTGTATCCATTTGACACAGTTTTATTTATGGCAGTATACAGATCATCTATCTGACTTTTTACAGGTTTCACTATAATTTCAGGATCCAAAAGTCCCGTAGGCCTCAGTATCTGTTCTGCAGTGTTCTGTGAATGTTCCTTTTCATAATCAGCAGGCGTGGCACTTACAAAAACAAGCTGGTTTATTTTCTTTTCAAATTCATTAAACTTCAAAGGTCTGTTGTCAAATGCAGATGGAAGTCTGAAACCATAATCAACAAGCGATTGTTTTCTCGACCTGTCCCCCGCATACATTGCTTTTACCTGCGGAAGAGTAACATGACTTTCATCTATAAACATAAGAAAATCTTTTGGAAAATAGTCTATGAGCGTCTTTGGAGGACTTCCTTTTGCTCTTCCGTCAAGTATTCTCGAATAGTTTTCAATTCCACTGCAATAACCTACTTCTCTCATCATTTCTATATCAAAATTTGTTCTTTGTTTTATTCTCTGAGCCTCAAGAAGTTTATCCTCTGCCATGAGTTCAGCTACTCTGTCTTCAAGCTCCTGATCTATTTTTTCTATAGCAATTTCAAGTTTTTCCTTTGAGGTAGCAAAATGAGACGCTGGAAATATGGACACATGATTTCTAATTCCCACAGTATCTCCTGTGAGTGCATCAAATTCCTTTATCCTATCTATTTCATCGCCAAAAAATTCGACTCTTATAGCATGATTGCTCGACGATGCAGGAAAAATGTCCAAAGTATCTCCCTTTACCCTGAAACTTCCTCTTACAAAATTTATATCGTTTCGTTCATACTGTATATCCACAAGTTTCCTTATTACCTTGTCTCTATCTTTCAGCATGCCGGGTCTAAGTGAAATGGTAAGCTTTTTGTATTCATCCGGATTTCCAAGTCCATATATACACGATACCGAAGCCACTACTATTACATCTTTTCTCTCAAGCAGCGCCGACGTGGCAGAATGTCTCAATTTATCTATTTCATCATTTATAGAGGCATCTTTTTCAATATAAGTATCCGTTTGCGGAACATATGCCTCCGGCTGATAATAATCATAATATGAAACAAAATACTCAACACTGTTGTCTGGAAAAAATTCTTTAAATTCAGAACAAAGCTGTGCTGCAAGAGTCTTGTTATGTGCAAGTACAAGCGTAGGCTTTTGAATCTTTTCTATTATATTTGCCATTGTAAATGTTTTTCCCGAACCAGTTACTCCAACAAGTGTTTGAAACTTATCTCCATTAGTTATTCCCTTTGATATGCTTTCTATTGCCTGAGGCTGATCTCCTTTAGGCTTGAATTTAGAATGTATTTTGAAAATTCCCATTTTCTAATCATCCTTACCCTTGTTTTTTATTTTATTCAGTACATCTGAAAATTTATTGTTATTAAGTTTTACAACCATACTATCCTTCGGTACACTTCTTGGAACAAAAACTATTCCAAGCCTCTTTTCACTATTCATTTTATTATATGTAAGTTGTTCAAAATTACCTGCATCCCTCTTGACTTTAAGCCATATGAAATTTGAACATTCCCGTATTACTTCACCTATTTTGTCTTCATTTTCAATTTTGGTGTCATTTATTTCAACAAGCAGGTCACCACTTTTTATTCCCATATCATTTGCAGGCGAATTTGGCGCTACTGCAAGTACCATTATTCCTTCTTCACTGCTTATATACTTCGGCTTTCCAACAGTTTCAGCATATCTTTGTAAAAGTATCATGCCTTCATGTGCAGCTGGTGCCATCACAAGAACAAGTACCTTGAAGAAAAGATTAATACTTGCAAACTGTGCAAAAACAAATATTAATATTGAATATCCTATTAAAACAATTCCCGAAACAAATGACTTCTTTTTTACATCTTTCGTAAATGTGACTGAACTGTACCCAATTATTGCATAAAAAGGTACAAGCATAAGCACGGCATCCTTTAAAATTCCATATATAGACGAACTTTTCAAGAGAGGCCACCATGATGGAAATTCTGTCATTTGCCAGGATGATACTGATCCAAGTGACTGCTTATTAAGCACAAAAAATATGGCTACTGGAATTATCCAGTATCTTTGAAGTGCAAAGCCTCCTATTATTCTTCCCTCTTTGTTTGTAAAAACAGGAATGCTTCCTCTTTTACCATCTGTCATAACAAGTATTCCCTCTATAAGATGAAGTATTGCGACCATACTCATAAGTGAAACAACATCTATATTCAAAAAATCCAGCCCTGGTATCTTGAAATAAAAAGATATCTGTCCCAAAACAACACTTGTAAGTCCAATCAAAGCTCCTGAGTAGGAAAAACATATGAATCTTGGATTGAAAAACATAAAGACTATTGACGCCAGAAAAACCAGATCAACTGCAGAACTCTCGTCAAATGCTATGCCGAAATACGACATCAATATACTTCCAAAGGTTCCAGCAAAAATCCCCATGCCAAGCTGTGATACAGTAAGTTCAAAAGGCGAATTTATCCTCTCTCCAATTATCATTTTCTGCATAATTGAAGTTTGTGAATTCTTTCTATATAATACAAAGACCATGATAGCCAGGACAAGAAGAAGGTACGGTTCTGTAAGTGCATAGGCTATAGACCTTAAAGTGTACATCAATATATTCATGTTGGAAGTCAATGCTCCTCTCTATAAATCACGCATAAATTTAAATTAGACAGAATTACGTCTGTCTAATTTAAAATCTCAAGTATATTATAATAATATATTTATGTTTGGTCAAAGTTATTAATCACTTGATTTAATTTATTTTGCTCTCTGCCGTATTAAGAGCTTTATTGAATTGCGGATCAACGTCCCTGTTGTAAACTTTATTTTTCAAAGCAGCAGGATACACCACTTTTAGATCAGGATTTATTCCTTTCTTTTGCACATTTTCACCATTTGGAGTATACCACTTTGATATTGTTACTTTAAGTGCAGTGCTGTCTCCTGTATCAAACATAGTCTGAACTACACCTTTTCCAAAGGTCTTTTCTCCAACAAGAGTACCTTTCTTGTAATCTTTAATTGCTGCAGAAAATATTTCCGATGCACTTGCAGTATTTCCATTCACAAGTATTGTTACAGGAATATCGTAGAAATCTCCGCCCTTGGATTTATATTCCTTTTTATTGTTATACTTGTCAACTGTATATAATACAACCTTGCCTGAAGGTATAAAATTTGAAGCCATATCAACACATTGATCAAGAACTCCACCTGGATTATCCCTTAGATCGATTATAAGTGATTTCATTCCTTTTGACTTTAGTTCTGAAAGTTTGTTTTTGAAATTTTTTGCAGTATTTTCATCAAACATCGATACTTGAACGTATCCTATATCATGCTTCAAAATTTCTCCATCCACAGTCTGCATATCAACCTTTGCCCTCTTTACATTCACATCAAAGCTTCCTTTTCCCTGCCTGTAAACTGTAAGTTTGACTTCAGTGCCTTCTTTTCCCTTCATTATTGAAACTGCCTTTTCAAGCTGTTTCCCGCTTACGGCTACTCCATTTGCCTTCTGTATTATATCTCCCGACTTAAGCCCCGCTTCTTCAGAAGGTGTCCCTTTAAACACACTTTGGATTTGGATTTTATCGTCCTTAGACATAACTTGAATTCCTATTCCACTGTAATTTCCCTCTGTTTCAGTATTAAGCTGCTCAAATTCCTTTTTATTCATAAATACTGTATATGGATCATTCAAAGAAGCTGTCATTCCTTTCAATGCACCTTCAAGAAGTACATCATCACTCACTTTACCATCATAGTATTTATAAAGAGTATTTCTAACTTGGAATATTTTTTCAAATTTTCCTATCACATCCCCCTGTCTTATCTTCCAAAAATTATAAGTTCCAAACATAGTAGCAAGATTGGTTGCAATAACAATTACCACAGTACAAAGTATCCACTTCTTATTTTTTTTCAAGCTATTCCACCTCTTTTAAGTAACACCAATATTATAACGTCCCACGTATATTACTTATTACATATATTCAATAATTATAACACTAAAAAATTTAATTATGCAAAGCATTAAAATTTAATTATAAATTTGGCATGCGGACGAAGTTCTCGCCTGCATGCCCTTCCAATAAATGCGGTTAAACCGCAAGAAATTTTCTCATAGAAAGTATACTTCCCAGTGATCCGATTAAAATTCCACACAATATAAACAAAGCAAGTATATTAGTGTATACATACTGCGGGCTCACAAGCTGCATAAGTACTAGTGACGATGAAAATTTCGCATACATTATCCTGTACAAATAATACAGCACAATGTCTGAAATAAACGCTCCTATGACACCTATAATCATTCCTTCAATTATAAACGGCCACCTTATAAACCAGTCTGTAGCACCTATGTATTTCATTATACCTATTTCACGTCTTCTTGAATAAACCGTAATTTTTATCGTATTGCCAATCAAAAACAGTGAAACTCCCACCAGTATAATCAATATAACAATTCCTATCCATCTTATTGTACTGGTTATCTTTATAATTTTATCTACTACTCCTCTTCCATCCTTGATAACTTCTATACCAGGCATATTATCTATGCTCTTAACTACCTCAGATACAATTTCAGGAGTCTTGACTTTTACTATATAAGAGTTTGGAAGCGGATTATCCTTCTCAAGTCCATCAACAAGAGATTTATTCTGCTCTCCAAGTTGATCTTTGAATTTGGTAACAGCTTCTTTTTTTGTTTCATAATGCAGTGAAACTATTCCTGCTACAGAATTTATCTTATCCTCTATCGCTTTCTTCTGCTTCGTAGTTATACTATCTTTTAAAATAACTTTTACCTCAACCTTGGACTGGACTTCAAGTACACCCTGCTTTACGTTTAACATTACAACAAGAGACAAGCCAAGTATAAAAAGAGTAGCTGCAACTGTTGCTGCTGCTGCAATACTTATAGTTTTATTTCTTTTCAAGCTTTTGAAAGATTCATCTATAAAGAACTTTATGGTGCTAATCCTCATATCCGTATGCCCCCCTCTGTTCATCTCTTACTATAATACCTTTTTCGAGAGCCACAACCCTTTTTCTCATATTGTCAACTATGTCTTTGGCATGAGTAGCCATGAGTACAGTTGTCCCAGCATGATTTATATCATTAAGTGTATCCATTATATCAAGCGATGTATCAGGGTCCAAATTACCTGTAGGTTCATCTGCTATAAGTATCGACGGATTATTTACGATTGCCCTTGCAAGAGATATTCTCTGCTGCTCTCCACCAGACAATTCATGCGGAAACGCCTTGTATTTCTTTGCAAGTCCAACAAGTGACAGCACTACAGGAACCTTTTTTCTTATTTCTCTTGGTGATTCCTCTATTACTCTCATTGCAAAAGCAACATTTTCATATACATTCAATGTAGGTATCAGCCTGAAATCCTGAAAAACTACACCGAGTTTTCGTCGATAGATAGGTATTTTCTTCCTCGATAGTCCAGTTATATCTTGTCCATTTACTGTTATATCTCCACTCGTAGGATCAACTTCTTTTAACAACATCTTAATAAAAGTAGTTTTGCCTGCTCCACTTGGTCCAACTAAAAAAACAAATTCGCCTTTCTTGATCTTAAGGTTTATATTAGATAGCGCAAATATGTTATTATTATAGACTTTGCTAATGTTCTTGAACTCTATCATTATACCTCTCCTTATATCTATCTTCTCAAAGTTTTAACATATGGTTCATTATAACATAATAGCACAAATAATTAAAAATTAAATTATTAAAATATTGGCAGAAATCCTGGACATTAAAAAAATAAGGGCTTATTTTCGCCCTTATTTATAAAAACTGTTTATTGAATTCCTATACTTACCAAAAGTGCGCTATCCACTTTCTTCATATCTTCTTCAGTCATATGACCTATTTTTTCTTTCAATCTTCTCTTATCCAAAGTTCTTATTTGTTCAAGCAATACTACCGAATCCTTATTCAACCCATAGGCTTCTGAAGAAATCTCTACATGAGTCGGAAGTTTTGCTTTATTTATCTGAGAAGTAATGGCTGAAACTATAACAGTAGGGCTGTACTTATTTCCAATGTCATTTTGAATAATAATAACAGGCCTAATGCCCCCCTGTTCTGAACCTACTACAGGGCTTAAATCAGCATAAAATATATCTCCTCTTTTCACTACCGTTGTCATTAGGCAAATCACTCTCCGAAAGCTTCGCTTCATATTCTTTAAATTCCTTTATGTCACATGCAAAGCCCATTTCCGCAAACTCAAGATTAAGTTGTGCCATTTCCCTATATCCTCTTTCCATAGATGATATATTATCTAACCTTTTTTTCTCCTTAATATATAATATGATAGCTTCCTTAATAAATTCACTTCTTTTTTTGCAATCTTCCTTAAGTGCTCTATTAAATTCATCATACAGTGTCTCCGAGAGGCTAACTACTAATCTCTTTGAATTTGACATTTAAAAATTAATACCTCCTATTAACGTAAGCAAAAGATATATAACAATAAAATAATTATATCTATAATAGGTGTGTATGTCAAAAAAAATTCATATTCTCTCATTATTCTCCCTATTTTTTAAACATATCTTCTACTAGACATATACTATATAGATTAATTTGTGAGATTTTCAACTTAATATGTATTTACAAGAATATTATGTAATAGGATAGTATTATTTTCAATGTTACACTATATAATTCTTTACTTTTATTATTTCGCTATTTTCAATATATACTCTAGGAAGTCTTTTAGACATCATGCACAAAACTTCATAATTTATAGTCCCGAGTAATGCAGCAATATCGTCTGCATTGAATTTTAGGTTTCCTTTCTGCCCCATAAGTATAACTTCATCACCGACATTCACATTTCCAATATCGGTTACATCTATCATGCATTGATCCATACATATGTTGCCGATTACTGGTGCAAATTTATTATTTACAATGACTTTTGCACTGCCTGACAGCATTCTTGAATAACCGTCCGCATATCCAATAGGCAAAGTTGCAACTATCGTCTTTCTTCTTGATTTAAATTTTCTTCCATATCCTATATACGAACCTTCGTCTATAGTTTTAATATGAACTATCCTGGCTTTCAAAGTCATAACTGGTTTAATATCAAGGGCCCTCTTGTCCACTTGATTTGACGGGTAATATCCATAAATTATTATTCCGGGTCTTACCTCATCGAAATAAACAGATGGGACTTCCATTATTGCAGCACTGTTAGCCAGATTTTTCATATTTACCTTTACTGGTCTTTTTGTTATTTCGCTGTAAAACTGTTTATATTTTCTAATTTGTACGTTAGTATACGACTTGTCTGATTCATCCGCCGTTGAAAAATGGGAAAACAAACTTTCAATTTCTATATTAGGAAGACTGCTTATTTCATATACGCTTTCTATACCTGACTCATCAGGCATAAAACCAATTCTGCCCATTCCCGTATCCAGCGCAATATTTATTTTCACCTTTTTGTTTAGACTACATGCTATTTTAGAAATGCTGCAGGCACATTCATAGGATGATACTGCTGGTTCTATGTCATATTTTATCAGGGTATTCAACAAATTATCTGGAGTTATGCCAAGCACCATTATAGGACACTTTATACCCTTTTTTCTCAATTCTACAGCCTCATCAGACAAAGCAACAGCAAGTTTTGTAAATCCATTTTTCAAAAGTATAGATGAAACTTCAAAAGCACCATGTCCATAGGCATCGGCTTTCACAACACCCATTACCTCTCTGTTTCCCACTTTGTTTTTTATCTGTTTGGCATTGTATATTAAGTTATTAATGTTTATTTCCACCCAGGCAGGCCTGAAAGATTCTTCCACTTCAACTCACTCCTTATTTTTCAGCAGTACTTATGTCAAATAAATTATCTTTAAGTTTTACGTTTTGTTTAAAATTATCATACTCAACTTTTACTCTTTTTTTATTGTCAGAATCGTAAATTATCAAATACTTCGGAGAAGCACTTGAAGAATTTACATACAGCTGTGCCTTACATATGTTTTTATTGTTTCCAGGAATATCCATGCTTATAATTTGATATTCCTCATTATATATTTTTTTAAATGAATTTTCAACTTTTTCATTTGTATATATAAGATGAACATACTCATCTATAAAACACAATTTAAACAGGCCATCGAAATTTTCATCTGTCTCATAGCTACTTCCATTGTTTAAATCCTTCACATACATCCTGTTCTTCTTATATATAATAACTCTATCTTTTCCAAGTTCAAACCTATCGCCGTAATCATTGCTGTAAAATTGCCTTCCGGTATAATTGATTTTTTGCTTGTCATTTTTTATCTGTATTTTTACATTACAACTGTAACTTTGAAGATTCTTGAGATAACTTATTATATCTTCAGCATTCCTGCTTTTTTTACTGCAGGATGTCAGAACGCATATTGCAGAAACAACTACAACAAGACCTATCAGCAGCTTTCTACCCATTTTATTCCTCCAAATCATGTAGTTCACTACTAATAGTATTCTAATAATCCTATTTGTATTACACTATGAAAATATATCTTTTACCACATAAGGTATTTCATTTATTACATCGCTTGCAACTACTGAAAACATATTTGAAGACAACCTATCGCCACACATGCCATGAACATACACTGCCATGCACGCAGCTTCAAAGGCATCGTATCCCTGCGCAGAAAATCCTGCAATCATTCCAGTTAGGCAGTCACCCATGCCTCCTGAAGCCATTGCACTGTTTCCAGTTGAATTTATAGCTGCTTTAACTCCATCTGTAACTATAGTATCATGCCCTTTGAGCACAAGAATGACATTGTTTTTTGAGGCAAACTTTTTTGCCGTATCAAGTCTGTTTTCTTCAATATAATCTATACTCATTCCTGTAATTCTTGACATTTCACCAGTATGGGGAGTCATTACTATTTTACATTTTCTGTTCCTGATCATACCAATATTGTGACTTGCACAATTTATTGCATCTGCGTCCACAACCACAGTCTTCTCTGAATTCGATAGAGTTTTCTCAAGTATATTCAAAGTATCTTCATTATCACCCATTCCAGGCCCTATTGCTACTGAATCAGACTTTCCTACAAAGACTTCAAGCTCTTTCCCATTGTCAATTTCCATTGTCATTGCCTCTGTAAGCTTCGCAGCCATTATGTCACGTATATCCTCCCTGCATGCAAGAGTGACAAGTCCAGCTCCACTTCTTACTGCTGATTGAGTGCTTATATACGCTGCTCCTGAAAATCCTCTCGAGCCTGCAATTATCAATGTTCTCCCAAAATCACCTTTATGTCCGTACTTATCCCTTTTTTTAATTATTGATTTTATATAACCTCTGTCTATGACAAAATCCTGTATATTCAATTTCTCAATAACATATTCAGGTATTCCTATATCTTCTATACTTATGTATCCAGTAAACTTTCTAGAATCATATTTTAGAAAACCCTTTTTTAGCGCCTGGAAGGAAACTGTCTTGTCTGCCTTAATACAGTTTCCAAGTACCTTTCCAGTATTGCCATCAAGACCTGACGGAAGATCTATAGACACAATATATCTTGAATAATTGTTTATGCAATCTATTACATTATAGTATACACCTTCCACATCCCTTGAAAGTCCGGTACCAAATATCGCATCAACACATAAATCAGTATTGCCTACAGCTTTTCTCAAGATTTCAATCTTCTCAAAACTGTCTACCTTGCATATCGGTATACCGATATTTCTTATTATATTGTAATTTGTTCTGCAGTCACCACTCATTCCATCTTCATTCCCAATTAAAAACACATTTACTTCTTTTCCCATGTTATACAAATGTCTTGCAACTGCAAACCCATCACCGCCATTGTTTCCTTTACTGCAAACTATAGAGAAGGAATCAAATTTGTCTCTACAAATATTTTTGACCACCTTCAATGCCGCGTTCTCCATAAGTATAAGACCTGGAATACCAAGTCTGTTTATACAATAACTATCCATACTTCTCATAGCATCAACATCTGCAACTTTCACTTCAAATAACCTCCTCAATTACAACAAAGGCTATGGCATTTTTTATCTCATGAGATATGCTTAAACTTATCCTGTACTTTCCATGTTTTCCTGCTATAGCATCCGCCTTATTGCTTAAAAGCATGCAGGGTTTGCCTGATGTACAATGCTTTACACTTATGTCCTTAAAACCAAAGCCTCTAAAACCTGTTCCAAGGGCCTTTGAAACAGCTTCTTTGGCTGCAAAATGACCTGCAACAAACTCCGCTCCAAAATTTTTAGAACGAAAATATTCGATTTCACTCTCATTAAAAAGTTTTTTAATAAAGCTGCGATGTCTATCCATAGCTCTTTTTACACGCGATATTTCAACTATATCTACACCAATACCAATAATCAAAACACCATCTCCATATTTTAATTTTACTTTATATATATAATAAAGTAAAATACACTAGTTAAAAATCCAAAGACAAAAGGATAAATGCACAGCATCTATCCTTTTGTCTCCCCCTAAACTAAATTATCAATATGCCATTGATTTAATCTGTATGTCAAAATCACCGATATATTTATCTACATAACCACCAATTACATCAACCAGATGTATCGGTGAAACCCTCTTATCGTACAATAACCTGATCAAATTATGTACCTTATGCCTGTCAGGGCTTATATCCTTCACACAGTTTCTACATATATCTGTAAGCTTGTTGTCCAATATATCCTGTCTTTCCACTTCTATACCATAAGATTGAAGTGAAATAACATCCTTATTAAAGGTAATATTTATCTTATTTTTAATTAGTCTGTAAAAATACAACCTTTTTACACCATCATCAAATTCTGTCCTTGTTAGATCCTCTACTACCATACATTACTCCCCCCTACATATAAATTTAAAAGTACAGTAAGTTACAAAAACATGTTATCACACATCATAAAAAAATTATGTCACTTTATAATAAGCAGTCATATAAATTATCTCTATTATATGACACTATAAATTAAGTAATTCCATAAAAAGCGATTTACATGCTCATTTAACAATCACGGGGAAGTTTTTTACTATATAATGAACTCGAATATTGTAATACAGTGTAAACCATTTTTTGTCCACATTGGAATGCAAGTACCATTCCACAAATGAGCCCATTATTTTACACTATTTTATAATTTACAACTGTATCTTTTCCGGACGAAACGGTTGAACCTACATTGTTATACCCTATACTTGATATTATATCTATGTTTGTAATAATCACGGGAACTATAACAGAGTATCCTTTTTTTTCTACATACTTTCTGTCAAACTTTAGTATCGGCGTTCCTTTTTTAACTTTGGTTCCCTCTTCGGCAATTCTTTCAAAGCCTTCTCCATTAAGTTGAAAGGTATCTATTCCAACATGCACTAAAACTTCAACTTTATTGTCCAGTACCATTCCAAAACCATAATTTTTTTTAAACACAACAGACAATTCGCCATCTTCAGGTGCCGTAATTATATTCCCCTCAGGCTGTATTGCCACACCGTCTCCTACTATCCTATTTGAAAATACTTTGTCTGGAACCATTGAAATATCAAGAACTTTACCATCAACAGGGGCAAATAAATTAAAACAAGAACCGGATTTAAACATAAACAATATTCCTCCATAAATTATAAAAATAAGAGGCATAATTAAAATTATACCTTCTACTTGCTGAAAACAACATAGGTACAAGTATATATTTGTATGCAATATTTGTCAATACAAGCCTATTACTGAATTTACCCACAAAATAGACATGCATGGATCCATTACTTGAAATCCATGCATGTCTATTTTGTTTGTGTTTTCCTTAAGCAAGCTTTTTCATTATATCATACAATTTCTTTACATCCTCAGTTCTTGTTTTTCCAGTTTGCTTGTCTATAATCGAAGTATATACATGAAGCATAACTTTCTTTACTCCTGCATCTAGGCATGTCTTCAATATTTCCTCGAAATTCTTCGTATCTATTCCGCCTGTCGGCTCTATCATAGGAAGATCATGTCTTGCGCATGCCTCCGCAAGTGCTTTAAGCTCTTCTATGCTCTTCAATCCTCCCATAGGGAAAAACTTTATTGAGTCTACTTTCATATCCTTCAGCATCAATACTGCTGTGTCTGCATCTACAACTGCATCTTCTGCCTTGGAACTTAAAAGACCTGTTGAAATCTTGACTTTTCCAGGAGTTCCGGTAGGGCTTACAAGAGAATTTACCATTGTATTTTCTGCATTGTTTGCCATAAGCATTCCTCTTGCCACAGGTGCTCCTGTAAATACTTCATTTACATGTCCCGCATCCGTTGCTGCTGCTATCTTTGCCGCCTTTTCCCACTGGCTTGGATCTCCTGCTCCAAGTCCTACTGATACCGTAGGTATCTTCTCAAGCCATCTTTTTACCTCGCAAATTCCTTCATCAACTGAATTAAACTGTTTTGAGAGCACTCCTACCGCAACGTGTCCATCTGCTGCATCAACTACTTCTGCTGCATTTTCTACATCCTTTGCAAGAACATTTATTGCAACTTTGTCTTTATAAAAGCTTATCTTTTTTCCTGCCATAATTGTAATCTCTCCTTATTTATCTATTTATGATTTCCTTTAATCTCTTCACTATAATTTCCTTGTCTCCCTCAAGCATAGGCCTTGGGTCAAAACTCATGAATCCAAGATTAACCTTGTGGTTTCTCCCGTATATTATCGGGTTTCCAGAGCTCAGTTCTTCTGCAACATGCTCCGCATTCATACCGAGAGCTGCCTCGTCCACCTTTACCTCTGCCCTGTATATCTCTCTTCCTGCTTCGTCTTTTATAATTTTGCACTCCAAACCATCTATCTTATTTATTTCATCCTTCAGATAATTTACAATGCTCTTCTGTCTCTCTACCTGTTTCTTTTCATCTTTATTCGTATACAGCTCAAGTGCTTTTAAGAGCCCCATTATACTCTCTTTTCCAACTTTCATGGCTCTTCCTATTCCCTTGTACTGCTTCTTTGCATAGGAGATGTACTGCTTTTTCCCTGTTACAAAGCCGGAGGTTATTGCCTCTATTGCTTTTGCTCCACTGTATACTACAAGATCAGCACCGGTTTTAACGTATTTTTTCAGGTCTTCCTCCGCAGCTGCATCTACCAGTATAGGAAGGTTGTGTCTGTGTGCAATTTCAACCATGTCTTCAAGGGAAACCATTCCCTTCTGAACGCAGTGGTGTGATTTTACATACATAAGTGCCGCAGTCTTGTCATTTATTGCATTTTCAATGTGCTCTTTTTCTACTAGATTTGAATATCCAACTTCTTTTGGCACACCGCCTGCAAGTCTTATCATTGTTGTCATTGGAGCACCATAGTCAACTGCATGTCCTTTTTGAATTATTATCTCGTTTTTCAGTCCGTCGCTTTCAGGAAGTCTCTGAACCAGGTCAATCCTTCCTTTTGTTATAATTCCAGCTATGGAAAGGACTATTGCCGCAGATGCACAGGATGTTACGCAGGAATCTTCGGCTCCAGTATACTGTGATACTATTTCTCCTGCCCTGTCAAACAGATCATCTATTACTACATAATTCTGTCCGCCCTGCTTTGCAAATTCTGCTGTTTCGTCGCTTATAGTTGATACACCCAGAAACGTCATCCTTCCAGATGCATTTATTACTCTCTTCAAACCTATTTCTTCGTAAACGCTCATAAATTTCCTCCT
>NZ_JBZAYZ010000010.1:0-108942 GCF_058242705.1 Clostridium pabulibutyricum | reverse complement strand
CTTGCAAAGACTTCAAAAGTTCCAAAGAAACACTACATACCACCGATGAGTCATCCATGGAAAGGCTTCATTTGAACGTTACTGTAATAAGCAAGTTCATAGACAAAAAGAAAAAATAGCATAAAAAACTTACGAAATTATTTTTTAAAAATTAATTGTTTCTAAGGTTTGTTTGCCATACCTTAAATTAATAGCATCAAAACAATAAAGCACCAGCAAAAAACTGGTGCTAATAATTAAAACTTTTTGGGACATTTTCAAAAATGCTTGACATAGCATTTCCCATGTATATACGGTTTTTATGATTTAAATACATTGATAATTACGTAGAAAATGGATGCAGCTACACATACTACATCCATTCATAGATTTACTAATATTTAATCCTACTGTAATTTATCTCAATACTATTCTATCTCCAATTTTCAGACGGGGCATTTCATCTCCACTTAGCTCAATTTCCCCTGGAAGCTTAACAATATCTTGTCCGGAAAATTTAAAGGTACAATGCCCTAACTCCTTCAAAGTGTGAAATGCCTCCTCTCCTATTGCGGTAATCGTATACATAAAATCTCCCAGTTCTAATACATCGCCCACTTCTATTTGCGATTTAAATTGTGAGATAGTATGTAGAAATGAAATTTCAGCCAACTCCTCGGGTGCATTTTCATTGAATATTATAAGGCTGCCATTTTCATTTAATAACTCTGAAGCCATATCTCCTATACCTGTGATTTTCGATTCATATTTCATAATAAAAGAACCTCTTTTCTATTATTTTTTAATCTAATATAAACCAGCTCCCATAAAATAGGCTATAACTACCGCCAGTGGTCCTGTAATCAGTCTTGAAAACAACATTGCCGGAACTCCTATCTCTACTGTTTCAGGTTTTGCCTCTGCCAAGCTCAATCCTACAGGTATAAAATCGCAGCCAACTTGTGGATTAATGGCAAACAGTGCAGGCAAGGCAAATCGTGGAGGTATCGTACCTTTTCCTATCTCAACTCCTATAAGGACACCAACCACCTGAGCTATAACTGCACCAGGTCCAAGCAGTGGCGAAAGTATAGGCACAGCACATATTACAGAAAGTATCAATAATCCAGGCAGCGAACCTACATAAGGTGAAATAGTCTTGGCTACAAAATCTCCAATACCAGACTTTAGTATTATACCAACCAGCATACTTACAAAAGCCATAAACGGAAGTACATTCTTGATAACTGTTTCAATCGTATCTCTGCCAGCTTGATAAAACTTTCCAACAACTACCCCTACTCCTTTTCCCAACCTAACAAAAAAATTCTCTTTCTGGTATTTTTCATTTGCTTTATTTTTCACCTCTTGATAATACTTGTCCTTATTTTCTTTCGCATTAAGCGTGTTTATTTTGCTTGATTTACCTTGATCTATTTTTTCACCTGACTCTTCATCAATTACTTCAATACAACTTTCCTTTACATCCGAAACATAGATATTTTCTTTCATATATTTTGCCAATGGACCCGATTGACCAACCGGCATTACATTAATAGTAGCTATCTCCTTTTTAGGATATACTCCGCATCTGGCCGTTCCACCACAATCAACAACTACAGCCGCTATTTCATCATCACTAACACCTGTTGTGAATCCGTTTACCACTTCGGCATTCGTAAGCTCGGCTATCTTATTGGCAATAGGATGAATGTTCTGTCCCGTTACACTCACAATTTTATTTTTCTTTTCCGTGGGTTTTATAATTAATGGTCCTCCCCATCCACTTGATCCTTTTTTTATTCTTACTGATTTATACATAAAATTTACCTCCTATAATTTTCTAAGCAACTTGTGATGACTTATTATTATCTTTATTCATAATATAGCCGGTAATTTTTTCAGTTAAAATTCCTCTAATAAATATAATTATTATACCTACGAGGAAATATCTTAAAGCAAATTCGCCAAGCGGAAGCTTCAATTTGCTTATACCTTGTGCTATTCCAGTATAAACAAATAATTCCGCTGCATTTGCATGTGGAAACAATCCCGTAATCGGATGGACAAAAGAAACTGTTGCATCATAATACGCCGGTTTATATTTTTCCTCCACAAATCTCCCAAATGTATAACACATTGGATTTGTCAAAAAAAATATAGCAAGAATAGGAAGAATCGTATACCTTGTAATTACATTTTTTGTACAAAGCCTGGCCGCCCTATTAACTCTTTCCTCACCAATCAAACTGATAATCGCATTTACAGCTGTCATAAGTACAATTAATGTTGGAAGAACCCCTGTAACGGTACTTACAAAGCTCTCTCCACCTTTATTAAATAGTCCTATAAACCCCTGTGCCAAGTTGGCTAATACATTCATAAATTTACCTCCTCAGTTTTTAATATTTTGTTAATTCTGTAAAGTATATTTTTAAACCTTTACACCTCCTTGATATTGAAATATATTATGCAAGTTAAAAAAGATATTTTAGTATTATGTTTACATATGTTCAGAGTATTATTCTTTGTTCAATAAAAATTATATTGCCTTTTTATTCATAAGTCAATAATTTTCAAAAAAAAATCAAATTTTTAGAAATACATAGAATAAATTGAAATAAAAAACACTATACCGCTTACACAAACGGTATAGTGTATAAAATTTGAAATAATTTTCTATTTAATCAGTTTGTTTCAAACTTTTCGAACCTGAATACCATAAAGGAACACAGGATCATTATAAATGACAACACAAAAAGCAAATAGAATGCATTTTGACTTCCAATTATAGTAGATGTACGCAAACTATATTCTCCTGTATTTTGCACTGATGATACAATTGTAGTTATCACAGATGTACCAATTGCACCCGCCAGTTGCTGAAGTGTATTGATAACTGCATTTCCGTCTGAATTCAATTTTTTTGGTAAATATCTAAGCCCATTTGTCATTGTGTTTCCCATAGCACTTCCCTGTCCAAATGCAAAGAATATATAAAACACTATAAAAAGTGTTAAAGTTAAGTTTTTAGCAAAAATACTATAGCATATTGTAGAAACTAAAATAGAAATATTTCCTAATATAATCGGCTTTTTAGCTCCAAATTTATCAAGTACTTTTCCACTTATAGGTGACAACATGGCGCCCAATATACATCCTGGAAGTAAAAGACATCCCGCAACAAGTGGATTTTCTCCAGACACTATCTGAGAATAATTAGGAATTAAAAATCCCAATGCCAAACATATAAACTGAATAAGTATAACTGATAACACACTAAACGAAAATGATGGAGTATAAAATATTTTAATATTAATAATAGGCTGCTTAACCTTTAAAGAATGTCTGCAAAAAATCACTAATGAAATTATGCTTATTATAAACAATAAAATCACCTGGATACTCATCCATCCCTTTGTACCTGCAAAACTAGTTGCCAAAATAAAACTTGTAAAACATATTGCTAAAAATATATATCCTTTCCAATCAAACTTAACTTTTTCAGTATTTGAGGAGCGAATTGAGAAAATCCCAATAAAAAAAGCAAGTATTAAAACTGGTAATAAAAAAACAAATATCATTCTCCATCCAAATGAATTTACTATCATTCCACCAAGTGAAGGTCCCACCGCTGGCGCTACAGCAGTTATAAGCGAAGCAACACCAATCATAAATCCCATTTTGTTAAGCGGTACTTGTTCCAAAACTATATTGAACATAAGTGGAAGTGCTATGCCTGTCCCTATCCCTTGGATTATACGTCCAAGCAATAAAAAGTTAAAAAATGGGGTTACTGCATCCATTACAGTTCCTGAAATAAAAAGCAAAATAGCTGCTAGAAATAATTTTTTTGTTGTAAATTGTTTCTTTAAAAATGAAGATGTTGGAATCACCATTGATAAAATTAGTAAATATCCGGTAGTTATCCACTGCACAGTAGATGTACCAACATTAAATTCTTTCATCAATGTTGGAAAAGTAACATTCATAGAAGTTTCAATTACAACTCCGGTAAAAGACATAATGCCAGTTGCTATAATTGATAAGACAAGTTTTAAGTCTATCTTTCTCTCATATAAGTTTTCCATTATATACCCTTCCTGTCCATTCTAATCTTTTATATTATTTGACTTCATAATTTCATAACATTTTTCGACAGTATTACCTGTAATTGCAATATCTTTCTCGTTAATATCGACAAATAATTCCGATAACCATTTTTGATACCTGTATACGTAGATATCATAATATTTTTTCCCAAGTGCTGTAAGTTCGAGCGTAATTATTCTTTTATCACTGCAGCTCGATCTTTTAACCAATACCTTATTAGCTTCAAGTTCACTTATAAGTTTAGTTACACTTGGTTTTGTAACTTTAAGTTCTCTGCTAACATCAGTTACCTTTACATATTCCTTATACGTACTGAGTCTGGAAATTACATCAATTACATGAATATGTCTAGGTTTTATACCTATAGGCAGTTCAGGCATTAGTTCAGTTATCTTTTTGGCCTGATGACATGCATCTAAAAATTTTTTAATTAATTCTATATTCATAAATATCTCCTTATAGTTACTATTAGTTATTACTATAAGTAACTATATATTTAAACTAAACTTTTGTCAACATATAAATACTACAATTTTTATTTTATTTATTATTTTATTAATTTAAATATTGACTTTAACATTATGGTAAAGTTTAAAATATATTTATACTTCGAAGGAAATAATTATCAGGAGGTAAGTATGTATACTATAGGACAATTTTCGAAAATTGGAAAAGTCTCAACTAAGATGTTACGGCATTACGACAAAATCGGATTAATAAAACCAAGCTTCATAAATCCGGAAAATCTGTACAGGTATTATGAAAAATCGCAAATACAAGATATCCTAAAAATAAACAAACTAAAAAGATATACTTTTTCACTTGATGAAATCAAACAAATTATTGAAGATAACACTAATACTACATTAATCAAACTTATGTCTAAACAAATAAGTTTATTGAAAAATCAACTTGATGAAACACATATTATTTTAAATGATCTGGAAAATTCACTTGAACAAAGAATGAAAGGATATGATATTATGAACTTTAAACAAGATTTTAAAATATCAACCGACATAACGGAAGATTTAACTATCCTAAGTGTACGAAAAAGGATTTCAATGGACAATATAGGAAATTTAATTGGCAATGTTTTTGAAAATATATATAAAAATAATCTATCACCCTGTGGCAATATAAGAACAATTTATCATGACCAAAATTTTGACCAAAATTCACAAACTGATTTCGATGAAAACAATGCTGATGTAGAAGTCTGCATACCAGTTAATAAAAAGTTAAAAACCACTTCTATATCAACCAGCACTTTAAAAGGAGGATTATATGCCCATACAACCTTCACAGGATTATACAGTGAAATCGGTGAAGCTTACGCTGAACTCCTAGATTGGATAAATAAAAATTCCTACAAAATAACAGGACCTCCATATGATGAGTATATTAAAGGCCCTGATAGCAAATTCAGCCCCAATGAATTTATAACGGAAGTATATTTTCCTGTAATCAAAATTTGATATTTGTATGAATCTATTGATAAAAGACTAACTTATACTTAAGCTGAATTGTCAACAGTCACTCCTTTTGTTTTTAGAAGTGACTGTTTTACTGATTTTGTAGCTGTTAATATCTCATAATGCCAGATTCGGTTTATATCCCAATAAACAAATCATTTAGAGAATCTAAGATGATTTTCTGCAAAGATATTGTTGGAAACTTCAAATAATAAAGAATTGTTTTGCGAGGTTAAGAACTTAATGGGCAGAGCCCAAACCCAGAATTAAGGTGTACATCATATGTTGAGGTTCAACGTTTGTGTCTTTCTCCCACTTGCTTTTTGTATTCTTATTTAAATACATCATATGTTGAGGTTCAACGAAATCCGTTACCCGTAACAAACGGATATGACATATTTAAATACATCATATGTTGAGGTTCAACATTAGAAAAAATGCTCCCAGCGTTGACATAAAGGAATTTAAATACATCATATGTTGAGGTTCAACTTTTGCAATATTGGTATCATTTTCTTTGCATTTTAACATTTAAATACATCATATGTTGAGGTTCAACCAGTTAAAACAGATTTGGCGGCTATAGGACTAGAATTTAAATACATCATATGTTGAGGTTCAACCCTTGTGTGTAATCACCTTGCTTGCCTAAGAATGTAATTTAAATACATCATATGTTGAGGTTCAACCTGTTTGAGTTATGAACTTGCTATCATTACTCAATTGATTTAAATACATCATATGTTGAGGTTCAACTTGCGGATGCACAAAAAAAGAGTTTTGCTCTTATGGGATTTAAATACATCATATGTTGAGGTTCAACTAAAATAGTTCCTTATGACAATAGAGATACAGCACAATTTAAATACATCATATGTTGAGGTTCAACGTGAAATAAGTGAAGGGCAATATAGGGCTTTCCAAATTTAAATACATCATATGTTGAGGTTCAACTGTCATGGAAACGCTCATATCCTTAAGTCTCCCAGTATATTTAAATACATCATATGTTGAGGTTCAACTTCAAGGGAATTTCTTACACTTAATTTTGATAATGAATTTAAATACATCATATGTTGAGGTTCAACACCTTTCACTGTTTTATCAGTTGTAGACAATGTTGCATTTAAATACATCATATGTTGAGGTTCAACGGTTTAAGTGTGGGAAACTATCCAAAAATATATATTTAAATACATCATATGTTGAGGTTCAACCTGTGTAAAATAGCCATTCCTTATTTTCATTATATACTCTAAAGTCACATAAATAAAGGATTTCGCTGAAATTTTTCCAACCGTTTTTCATTTTGTAGAAAACAGCATAAAATTTCAGTCTAAACCATTGAAATAGATGGCCTTATAGCAACTTTAATTTTTATGGAGGTTGGAAAAATTCTATAAGTCAGAGACTTTATAAAACTAAAACTGCTCTGAAACACCATAAATAGCTTTTTCAAAAATTTTTAAGGCAATTTCGTTTTCATTGGCAATATAGGGAATTACTATAAAACATTGAAATTAGAACATTCATGACGATTTTATATAAAGATATGGTTGGAAACTTAAAAATGCACCCCTCGACTAAGTGCATTTTTAAACAACCAAAAATATTAAATTAACCAAAAAACCGTAACAGCTTCTTATAAATATAAGAATACACATATAAAAACTTTATACTTATAAAATAATTTAAGGCAAAACTTTCTCAATAAAAAACATATTGTCGAGTACTTGCCAGTTTTGAGGAAAACTTTTTCCAAGAGACCAGTAACTTACCCCTCTAAGACCAAATTCACTGGCCATTTTATATTTGGCATACACACTTCTCGCATCCTCAAACCACACCACATGTTGTCTACCCTGCCCATCAAAATAATTATAATATGGAGACTGTGCCTCCTCATCATATTTTATTTGAGCCCCAAATTCTCTTGCTCGATCTATTGCTTCCTGATTTCCTATACTTTCTGCAAATTCTCCACCAGGTATATACGGAAGTGTCCAATCATATCCATAAAGAGGCATTCCCATAAATATTTTATTTGCAGGGATCTCACTCACTGCATAGCTTATTACCTTTCTCACTTCATTTATCGGTGCAACAGGCATTGGTGGTCCTCCTGACCACCCCCACTCGTAAGTCATGATTATAACAAAATCTACTATCTCACCATGAGCTCTATAATCATGTGCACCATGCCAAGCACCTTCTGTAATATCATAGGTTTTTGGAGCAACTGCAGTTCCAACAATATATCCCATAGGATGAAGCTTAGCTACAAGTTTTCTTAAAAATTCATTATATCTATTTCTGTTTTCAGGTGATATTCTTTCAAAATCTATTACAACTCCATAGTATCCTTTTTTCTGCATTTCCTGTGCTATATTATCTATAAGTTTCTCCTGAACATCGTCGTTGTTCAATATACCATCTATTAACTCAGTATCAAAATTACTACCAGATATATTTGTAACAGACAAAAGAGGTGCTGTCTTAAATTCTCTTGCTGTTTCTATAATTATCGAATCATCAAGCGTTGAAATTTCTCCTGATTGATTTACATGATGGCTAAATGGTGTTATATAAGTAAGATACTTTCCTGTTTCTCTTACAAGTCTTGGTGCTAGTATAAAAATGTAGACACGAAAATTCGAACGATATAAAATAAAAGAAAAGGAGTGTCTGCACAGTGTCAAATAGATCTAAGAGATATACAGAAGATTTCAAAAATACAATAGTTGAGCTTTATAATTCAGGTAAAACCTGAGTGAATTAAACAGCGAATATGGCGCATCTAAATCAACAATAAAATTATGGATTAAAAAGGCAGCACCAATACAGATAGATAAAAATAAAACTATTACAACTGCTGAGTATCAAACCTTAATCAAGAAAATGGCGAAGTTGGAAGAGGAGAATGAAATATTAAAAAAAGCTATGGCCATATTTGCAAAGAAAAATTAGATACAGTATATAATTTTATTAAAGACAATAAAGATAACTATAGTATTAAATTAATGTGTAATATTTTCAATATTCCAAGAAGTTCCTTCTATAAAAGTTTAACAAGGAAACAGAGTATGCGAAGCATTGAGAATAAACGAATTCAAGCTCGTATTATGAAGATTTATAATGATAGTAAAAAACGCTATGGAGCAATAAAAATAAACTATAAGCTAAGACAGATTAATATAAATATAAGTCTTAAAAGAACACAAAGACTTATGAAAAAATTGAGTATAAAGTCCATTGTTTGTAAAAAATTCAGACCTTTTCCTTCAAAATCTAAGGTTGAAGAAAAGGAAAATATCCTTAAAAGAGATTTTAATACTAGTACAATAAATCAGAAATGGTGTACCGATATAACATATATACACACTATAAAAGACGGCTGGTGTTATCTTGCATCCGTCATGGATCTCTACAGCAGAAAAATAATTGGTTATAGTTTCTCAAAATCTATAGATTCTAAACTTGCTGTAAATGCAGTTGACAATGCTCTTAATCTCCAGAAACCAGTTAAACCATTGGTTCTCCACAGTGATCTTGGTGTTCAATATACAAGTTGTGAATTTGAAAATTATCTTCTGGGTACTCATTTGCTAACGCATTCTTTCAGTGCCAAGGGCTGTCCTTATGATAATGCCTGCATTGAGTCATTCCATGCTTCATTAAAGAAAGAAGAGGTAAATCTTGTTAAATACTATGATTATAATTCTGCAAAATTGGCTGTATTCCAATATATAGAATCATGGTATAACAGGATTAGAATCCATGGTTCTATAGGATATATTACCCCTCAACAATGTGAGGATAATTGCAAAAAATCTGCTTAAATATTCGATATTTTGTGTCTACTTTATTGACTTAGATCCATCTCTGATTTCTCTCAGGTGTAGACGGCTGTATAAAAGCATTTGTTTCAATGAATCCATATTCTTTGGCCATGGAAGGTATTGAAATTGTCATTCCCGGATAAATACTATTTGGACTCGATATATTATTCTCAAAAATTATACTTTGCATCGATACTCCAAATTTATTTGCTATAGACCATATTGAATCCCCCTGTTTAACTACATATTCTTGAGATCTTCCTGGAATAACAAGAGTTTGACCTATAACCAAACTTTCTGAAGGATTCAATCCATTGGCAGATATTATACTTTCCATATCAACTCCATATTTTTGCGCTATAGACCATATTGAATCTCCCGATTTTACAACATATATATCCAAATGGCAGCTCCTTTTTTATTGTTTATCACTAATTAATATATTCCTTTCTTTGAAATTACGTTAAGCTTAATTCTAAGATATTATCTTTTCTTATTATTTTAAATTTTTCACCTATATATTGTTGATAATTGACTTAAGCTCATATTAATGCTAGCATAAAGGCACATAATTATAATATACTATGGAGGTACTTATGAAAAGATTTTAAAACCGCAATACTCAAGCAACTTCAGGCAAAGACTCTATGCCATCATTGGTAGAAAATACGACCGTGTCACAAATGGAAAAAGCTTGGAGAAGCGGCCTTTTAGGCACATTTTTCTTTATTAAAGAATGTATTCCTTATATGGAAAAACAAAAATACGGACGGATATATAGAACGGTGGCTCAACAATGATTTCTTAAACTTATTTGATAAAATTTTCTCAATTTAAAGTAATTATTACACTCCTATGAAAATCTATTCTAAAATATTCCATAATGAAAGTTCCGTTTCAATGTATTATAATATAATTATATGTTTTAGAAAAAGCCAAGGAAGCAAATAATCAATATATTGCGTCTAATATATGGAAAGGAGAGTAAGTTGGACAAAGAATTAGAAAGATTGATGAACTCTTATGGAAATGACGTACTCAGAACAGCTTTCATATATCTAAAAGATAGACATTTGGCTGAAGATGTATTCCAGGAAGTATTTATAAAGGTATATAAAAACTTTCATAAATTCAATGGAAAAAGTAGCGAAAAAACATGGATACTTGCAATTACCATAAACACATGCCGTGATGTGCTTAGGAGCTCCTGGATTAAAAAGGTACTCAGATTTCAAGATCCTGAATATGGAATGTTCAGTACTAAAGAAAGTTCAATTAACATAGATGATAAAGTAATCAAAAACATAGAACATGAAGACCTGATTAAAAAAGTAATGGATTTACCCAAGAAATATAAAGAAGTCATACTTTTGTATTATTATCAGGAACTATCTACCCGGGAAATAAGTCATGCACTAAAAGTACCAGAGGGTACAGTAAGAAGCCGGCTTTACAGGGCAAGAGATTTATTAAAATATAGCATAGGTGGTACTATTGAATATGAAGGATGATGTTAAATTTTTTAAACAAATTACAGACTCAGCATTGAAAGATCTTCATATAACGGAAGATCTAAAGAAAAAAACATTAAATAAATGCAAAAGTAGATCAAGTCATAATTTTAAACCTGCTTTTGCCGCAGGTATATGTGCTGCGTTATTTGTATTTACCACAACCAGTTATAATCTGTTTTTGCCCGATAGCATAAGCAAAAAATATAGTCTAGGTATATCAACTACTGAGAGTAAATTAAAAAATATAGGCAATATAATAAAAAATTCAATTATTAATCCAAATGTTGCTGAAAGCATACCCAAAAATACTTCCAAAAAAGATAGCAAATATGCTTATAAATCACAAGCAGAAACTGACAGCACGAAAAATAAAACTACCAACACTGCAAATAAAAACAGCTCAGATAATACAAAAGTTTCACAGCTTGCCAATGATAATGTTTCAAAGAACAATACACCATCTTCTGAAATTTCTGAAGAAAACAATACTACAACTGAGAAACATAAAATATCAAATGTTTCCCAATATCGCGAGAATACTTCTGCTATTGAAGAAACCAAAGCTCAAGGTTCAAATAAATCAGATAAAAATACTACTGTAATAACCATAGATTCTGCTGAAAAAAACTTTGGACAAAAAGTTACTACTCCGTCGTATCTTCCTGATAAATTTGCCCTTAAAGATATAGCTCTTCCCAAAGACGACAAAAAAAAATTTATAGTTATGAGTTATTCCTCACCTGATGGCAGCTTTACAATAAAGCAAGACAAAAATGTAAATTTTGGAAACAATACCGGTGAAAAAATGTATATTGGCAGTGTAAGAGCATATTTTTCTCAGACCAAAGGCTCCGATGAGTCAAAGCTGTCCTGGATTAAAAACAATATACAATATACCATTCAAGGTAATATCTCCAAGGATACTTCAATTCAAATATTAAATTCCATGAATTAGAATTAGGCAGCATATCAACTTTTCATTAATATGCTGCCATCTATCATAATAACTTCTGTGTTTTGGATACTTCTTTCTCTATTTCAAATATTCTCTTTTTCAGTATAGGATGCACTACATATGGTGCTATATCACATAGCGGCTTTAATACAAAAAGCCTCTCATGCATTCTAGGATGTGGTATTATTATACTTTCATCACTTGAAATAATATCATCATACAACAATACATCCAAATCTATGGTCCTCGGTCCCCATTTTACTTTTCTTTCCCTTTTCAAGTCTTTCTCAACCTTCATTAAAAATTTGACAAGTTCTAATGGTGAAAGCATAGTTTTGATTTTAGCAGCACAATTTAGAAAATTATCTTGTTCTGCATATCCAACAGGTTTAGTTTCATATGTATCTGAAACCTTAATTACCCTGCAATATTTAGATGAATTTATAATTTCAATGGATCTTTTAATATTTCCTGACTTATCTCCAATGTTAGAACCTATACCAATAAATACATCATGCCAACTTCTTCTTATCTTTATTGCAGCATAAGAAAGTGAACTTCCAATTGGAGCCCATGGTTTTTTTACCGTAACTTCGATTTCATTTGCAAAATTGTATTTCGTGAGAATAAATTCTGCTAATTTTCCCCCTGCCGTTTCAATCAGGTTATATTTATTCCGCTTAAATTCAGCTTCAACCTCAGAACATAATTGTGCATAGTTTATAGTTTTTAAAATATCATCCTTTGCTGCAGCCTCCTTTAAATCAGCGGATATATTCAGCGTCAAAATGAATTTCTGTCCAAGCTGCTTTTCTTCCTCATTCACTCCATGAAATGCATAAACTTCAAGATCCTTTATTATTATATAATCGCCATTTTTCATGTATTATCTTCCCCTTAAAATAGTGTCTGTCATGATACACGCTCTTTTGTTTTGAAGTACATCATGAACCCTCACAAAATCAAACCCTTTCATTATTCCTATAACTGTAGTAGCACAGGTACCTTCGACCCTCTCTCCTACAGGAAGATCGAGTGCATTCCCAATCATCGATTTTCTGGAAGTTCCAAGTAAAAGTGGATACCCAAACTCCTTGAATTTTTCAAGTTGATTCATAATTTCAAGATTTTGCTCATAGTTTTTTGCAAATCCTATACCAGGGTCCAAAATTATGTTTTCTTTTCTTATTCCTGCCTCTAGTGCAATATTTATGGACTCTTCAAGGTCTTTAAGTATATCAACTATAATATTATCATAATTTGAATTTTTCCTATTATGCATGATGCAGCATGGCACGTCCAGTTTCGCTGCTGTCCTTGCCATATCTCTGTCATATTTAAGTCCCCATATATCATTTATCATCGATGCTCCGGAAAGTACAGCAGCCTTTGCAGTACCCGACTTATAAGTATCAATCGAGATAGGTACATCAATTTCTTTTGTAAGCGCCTCTATTACAGGAACTATTCTTTCAATCTCCATTTTTTCGTCTAGAAACGTATGCCCTGGACGTGTAGATTCCCCTCCTACATCTATTATATCAGCACCCTGCGCTATCATATCCCTTGCATGAGAAACCGCTTTATCTATATTGTTAAATTTACCACCATCTGAAAATGAATCAGGTGTAACATTTAAAATTCCCATTACATAAGTTCTTTTTCCAATTTCAAAAACTCTATCTCCTATAACCATTTTTTTCAAGACAAAACCTCCAATAGCTTTTAATATTTAATAGTATAATTTTTTCTGCTGTCAGGCCAGTTACATTTTTCTCTCGACTCGCAGCAAAAACACTTTCTAGAAAGTTTATCTCCTTTGTATATTATTTGTGACAGAATGTCACTCCCTGAATTGCTGTTTCTATGGGCAGCTATAGCTGAAATTATCATTGAAATTTCGCTTTTTTCAAAATTACACTGTCCAAGAATATTTTCAGCAATTTCTGCACTGGCAACTTCATGAGGCACATTGTCTCTATACTGTTTCCATCTGCCAATATCATGAAGGAGTGCCGCTGCATAAACAATATCTTTTTCAATTCCATAATTGTTTTCAATATTTATTATATATGAAATTCTCGCCGTATCAAGAATATGTACTATATTATGATTGCAAAATTTTCTTTTTTTCTCAAATTTATAATTATTATTTAAACATTCTACAAAGTTCTTATTGTAAAGTATTAAATTTATTCTATCCATTTAAATCAATTCACTCACCAATCATTAAATATACTTCCTTTTTCAAATGGGGATTTTCTTTAAACTCTCCAAGTACAACAGACGTTACTGTTTTACTTCCCGGCTTTTTTATTCCACGCATGGTCATGCACATATGTTCAGCCTCAATAACAACCATTACACCTTTCGCATGAAGATATTTTTCAATTGAGTCAGCTATCTGCCTTGTCATTCTCTCCTGAAGCTGGGGACGTCTTGCAAATACCTCAACAGTTCTCGCAAGTTTACTTAGTCCTGTAACTTTCCCTGAAGGTATATAAGCAATATGTGCTTTACCATAAAACGGTAGAAAATGGTGCTCACACATAGAATAAAATGTTATATCTTTTTCAAGTACAATATCATCGTCATAAGCAGTAAACATCTTCTCAAGATATTTTTTCGGACTCTTTTCAAGTCCGCTGAAAATTTCATCATACATTTTTGCAATTCTCTGTGGAGTCTCCATTAGGCCCTCTCTCTTTGGATCTTCTCCTATTGCTTCAATAATCATCTTTACTGCCTTTCTAATCTTATCTTGATCTACCAATATAAAACAACTCCTATTATATAATTAATGTCGAACACTCAATTTTTACATTTTATCAATATAGTATGCTTAGACATATTTTTTGTCAACATTTATCACATAATTAAGAATTAAAATTGCTGTTGACACAAATATGATTACAGTATATACTGTATATAATCTTATATATACTGTATATACTGTTAGGAGAATCAAAATGAAAATAATTATTTCCAATACATCAAAAGATCCTATATATGAACAAATTGAAGAACAAATAAAAGAAAGCATACTAAAAGGAGAAATTGAACCAGGTGCAATGCTTCCTTCAATAAGGAACTTGGCCAAAGAACTTAAAATAAGTGTAATTACAACAAAACATTCTTATGAAGAACTAGAACGAGAAGGACTCATAGAAACAGTTCCAGGTAAAGGTTCCTACGTTTCCTCCTGCAATAAGGAATTTTTAAAAGAAAGAAAAATAAAAGAAATAGAATCAAATTTAATGGATGCAATAAATAGCAGCCAGCTTATAGGCCTCACAAAAAATGAGTTAAAAGAAATGATTGATATTTTATACGATAATATATAAATTTCGGAGGTATTAAATGGAAAATATACTTGAAGTAAAAAAACTATGTAAAACATACAATGGATTCAATCTTGAAAATGTAAGTTTCACACTGCCAAGAGGATATATAATGGGCCTTATAGGACCAAACGGAGCAGGTAAAAGCACAACCATAAAACTTATAATGAACCTTGTAAACAGAGATTCCGGTTCAATAAAATTATTTGGGCTCGACAATATAAAGTCGCAAAAAGAAATCAAGCAAAAAATAGGATTTGTATATGATGAAAACTGTTTTTATGAAAACCTCACCACAACGCAAATGAAAAACATAATAAAAATGTTTTATGATAACTGGGATGACAAACTTTTCAACAAATATATGAATGAATTTTCAATTCCACAGAACAAAAGCATAAAAAAACTTTCAAAAGGAACAAAAATGAAATATTCACTTGCAATCGCACTTTCACATAATGCAGATTTTATAATTATGGATGAACCAACTTCCGGGCTTGATCCTGTCTTTAGGAGTGAAATGCTTGATATTTTATATTCCGTAATTCAGGATGAAAACAAAGGAATACTTTTTTCCACACATATTACATCCGACCTTGAAAAAACAGCAGACTATATAACTTTTTTAAATTCCGGTCATATTGTCTTTTCAGAAACAAAAGATGCAGTACTTGAAGATTATACAATTATAAAAGGCGACAGAAATCTTCTGACACCTGACATTGAATCATATTTTATTGGCATTGAAAAAAATGATTTTGGATTTGAGGGACTTACAAACAAGGCATCAAAAATTGCAAAGCTGTCCCAAAACAAAGTTCTTATAGAAAAAGCCTCTCTTGATGACATAATGATATATACCGTCAACAGGCATAGAAATTTATCATAATTTAATTCCAAAAATATAACTATGGAGGTACTTATATGTACAGTTTAATTTTAAAGGATCTACTTATACAAAAAAGAACTTTTATATCAATTTTATTTGTTACAGTCATAACAAGTTTAAATTTCACATTCTCTCCTGAAATAATGTTCTCATTTATAGCTACCTTTTCAGCTTACTCTCTTTTGACAGGTACCTTTTATTATGATGAAAGAGCAAACGTAATGCTAAACAGCTTTCCTCTTACGAGAAAAACAATAATAGTCTCAAAATATATATCTCCCTTCATATTCCACGCCATAGGTATAATTGTAGCATATGCAATTCCCAATATATTTTATATCGCAAATATTATACAGGTACCCTCGACACTGCATCCCGAAATTATAATTGGGAGCTTTGCAGGAACTATAATTCTAGCTTCTGTTGATCTGCCTGTATATTACAAATATGGTTATACTGCAACAAGATATGTTTTCTTATTTCTATTCCTTGGAGTTTTCCTTGTATTTACATTATTGTTCAAATCTAAAGATATTAATTTTAGTATAGTTTCTAATTCTCTCCAAAATATACCTGACAGTTTAATTTGTTTAATGCTTGTAGTTTTTCTTTGTGCAATATACGCAGTATCTTTCCTTATGTCCTATTTCAGTTACAAAAACAAGGACTTCTGATGAAGTCCTTACAAACTCAACTTACATGTTACTTGAATAAATTTATTATATCCTCTTCAGACATTGATGTTATTCCACTGTTTCCAGATAATCCATCACCTATGAGATTGTCTATAAGACGCTTTTTCTCATCTTGAAGTTTAATTATCTTCTCCTCAATGGTTCCTCTTGCTATGAGCTTAACCACTTCCACAGCATGTTTTTGCCCTATCCTGTGGGCTCTATCCTCAGCCTGTGACTCCACAGCAGGATTCCACCATGGATCAAAATGGACAACTATATCTGCGGATGTAAGGTTAAGCCCAGTACCGCCTGCCTTGAGACTTATCAAAAACACAGGGCTATTTCCTGAATTGAACTTGTCAACCAATTCAATTCTGTCCTTTGAACTTACGGAACCATCCAAATACTCATATCTAATATTTATTGAGTCCAGTCTTCCCTCTATATTTTTAAGTACAGACGTAAATTGTGAAAAAACAAGTATCCTATGTCCTTCATCAACAGCTTGAAGCAAAAATTCAGATAAAGCTTCCATCTTGATACTGTCCCCATCATAATCTTTCATTACAATAGAAGGATCAATACATATCTGTCTCAGTTTAGTTATATATGAAAGTATTTCTATTTTGCTATTTCTAAATTCACTATCACGTACCTTGTGCTGTATAAGTTCAAGTGCATACTTTGCATATGCCTTATAAACTTTCTTCTGGTTTTTGTCCATTTCCAGCAAAATTGTCCTTTCTATCTTTGCAGGAAGTTCTTTAAGTACATCTTTTTTCTTTCTCCTCAATATAAAAGGTTTCACAAGCCTGTTTAAATCTTCAATTACAAAGGGTTCCTCTTTAAATCTCTTATAATATCTTACAGTAAATCTCTTTTCGTCATACAAATATCCCGGCATTATAAAATCAAAAATAGACCATATTTCCATAACTGAATTTTCAACCGGCGTACCTGTAAGTGCAAACTTTCTACAGGCATTTATTTTCTTCACGCTTTCCGCATTCTTTGAATGTGAATTTTTTATATACTGTGCCTCGTCAATTATGCAGTAATCAAATTGAATATCCGAATACAACTCAATATCTCTTCTTAAAAGATTATATGTAGTTACAACTACATTAAGTTTCAAACTGCCCCTTATAACTTTCATTCTTTCAGATTTGCTTCCAACTGCGGCAGATACTTTCATAACAGGGGCAAACTTATTGAATTCAGACAACCAGTTGTACACAAGCGACGTCGGCACTACAACAAGTGAACTGCTGTTTTTATTTGAAAGAAGAAATGCAACTGTCTGAATTGTTTTTCCAAGTCCCATTTCATCTCCGAGTATACCTCCAAATCCAAGGTAATCCAGTGTTTTAAACCAATTATATCCTACAAGCTGGTATGATCTCAAAGAAGCCTTCAATTCCTTCGGTACGGCAAAGTTCATATCTTTAACTTCCATAAGTTTGTCTCTTATTTCTTTTAAAGCATCAATTCCACTTACATACCTCATTTTATTATCTTCAATATATTGTTCCATGTAAATGCTTTTATTTTTATTTACTTTAAAATCTCCGCCGTCCAAATCTTTTGGAGCCACTGTATCTATAAATTTTAAAAGCTTCTTAATTTCCATATTTTCAAGATCGAGGTACTGGCCATCCTTAAGTTTATAATATTTTAATTTATCTCTGAACGCCCTCAATATATTCTTAGTTTCTTCCTTTGGTATATCTCCAATTTTAAAAGCAACTTCAAGGTAATCATATTTTCCACTTTTTATATCAACCGCAATGCTGCTTTTATCAAGGTACTTTATCCCTTTGAAATTTTCGGAATAAAATACTTCTCCTGCTTTCTGAAGTTTTAAAACATCACTTTTAAAAAATCTAAAGATATACTCATCTCCACCGATAAAATAAAATTTGTCACTTTTTCTTTCAAGCCCAAGATTTTTTAAAAGAACCAGGATTTGATTTTCCTTTTTTAAATCCCTGTACACCACTTTTTCTCTACAGTCTCCAAATATATTGAACTCACAGCTGCCATACTTTACGTTTACCCCCAGTTCAACTTTCTTTCCCTGCATATCAAAATAAAACCTTGGTATACATTTTTCATCTACTATTTTCTTTCTTATGTCTCCGGATATATCCAGATTCAAAGAAATTTGCTTAAGCCTTGGAATCAACCTTCTCAAAATCCTATCTTCCTGTTGAATCGGAAAATCAATTCTGTTTAATCCCAGAAACACTGAAAGATAGGGTTTTATATTTTCACAATATTCGATTTCAGGCAGATATACCATAGTTCCATATAAAAAGACATTATTTCTTGAACTCAATGGAAGAGGCATACCATCAGGTACCTGGAGTTCATATGCCTCTTTCCTCTTGGAAATTTGAAACTGAACCGGTGGATTTTCCAAAATTATCTCTGTCTCCACTGTCCTATACAAAAAACCTTCATCCAGATAAACTCTATGATATCTGACAGTATAGAAAAATTCCCGTACGAGGTAATCTGGTATATTTATATATTTTCCCTCTATGTTTGACTTTCTTATTTTACTCCTATATGTATTGCTGCTATAAATATCATCAAGCATCCTTATAAAATCCAGAAGAGCTTTATCTTTTATAGAAAACATACACCTTTTCATATCAAATACAAATTTCTTACCATAGTTTACAGAAATTCTACCCTTAACTGCTGTCAAAAACTGATATATATCCTTTAAAACATATAATTCCTTTGAACACATAGATACAAGCCCTATTTTAAACTGTGCCGAAATACTATTGTTCCACTGGTTTCTCTCAACATACACCTCTATTTTTATTTCTTGTCTATTATCTTCCCCATCAAGAAGCATTGAAAGTGTATCTTCTCCACATTTAAGTTCTTTTGATTCTCCTCCCTTATACTGAATGGAAGAATCAAACTCTTTTAAAACCTCTCCAATGGAACTGGAAAACAACGCTGCAACATGCTTGCAGCAGTAATTATCCTTGTTGAACTCATTTTTCTCATAATCTTTGCAGCTGCAATATGTCGATATGACTTCCCTGTTCTTTACATCCATCTCTATTTTTACATTGTAAGTACTGAAGAGACTTTCCGAAATCACCTCTCCTGTTATGCACACAATATCATCTGATTTTTCAACACTGCATGACGAAACCAAATCATTTTCTAAAATTTTCAGTCCCTTTCCATAATTCCTGCCAGCTGTTTGCTCTTTGAAGATTTCAACAAGTTTATTTCTATCCAAAATATCACCCTACAATCAATAATATACAGATTTTAATTATAGCACAAATTTATAATTGAGTTTTAATATATAAGTTTATCATTAACCTTTTAAACAATAAATTTTACTTGATATTTTTGCCTGTTCATGTTATTCTCTATACATAAAATTAAAGGAGGTATAACCATGTCTACAAAAAAAGCTCTAAAAAATCTATTAATATGGATAGCTCTTGCTCTCTTATTTAATGCATGCATATACATATTCCAGGGTCCTCAAAAAGCTCTCTCCTTCCTTGGCGGATATGTAATAGAACAAAGCCTCAGCCTTGATAATCTTTTTCTTTTCCTGCTCATATTTGAAAGTTTCTCTATAAGTCCCAGATTTCAAAAAAGAATACTGAGTTATGGAATTATAGGTGCTATAGTTTTAAGACTTTTATTTATTGTTCTCGGTGTCTCCATAATAAACAAATTTCACTGGATTTTGTACATATTTGGAATAACTCTTATGATAAGCGGATTCAAGATGATATTTATTAAAGACAATAAACGCGACTTCAAAAGAAGCAATATACTTATATTCTTGAATAAGATAATTCCCGTTTCGGATGAACTTGACGGTGAAAAATTCTTTATAAAGAAAAATAAAATACTGCATGCAACTCCCCTATTTGCAGTTCTTATACTGATAGAGATATCCGACATAATATTTGCAGTAGATTCAATACCTGCAGTTTTTTCAATAACAACTGATCCACTCATAGTATATACATCAAATATCTTCGCAATACTAGGCCTTAGAAGCATGTATTTTCTACTTCAAAAAGTTCATAATAAATTTGAATATGTGAAATACGGAGTGGCACTAGTGCTTATATTTACAGGGATAAAATTGTCAGTTGCATTTTTTCACATAAGCATCTCAATACCCCTGTCGCTTTCAATTATATTTGTAATAATATCAGTAAGCATATTTTTTTCAATTGCTGCAAGCAAACGCAGGCTTACTCGGGACAAGTTTCGTAACATAACTTAAATAATTATCATAGTATTATATCAGAATCACTTTTATATGGAGTATAAAATGAAAAAAATCATGCTATCATATTCAGGAAACGATGCTGCAGCATATGCCATAAATCATGCTTTGAAGCCGAATCCAAAGTACAGATATTTCACTGTACATGGTTCCGGCGGAGGAGACTGTACAAACTTTGTATCCCAATGTCTGAGGTTCGGTGGTGCCCCTTTTGTTTCCCTTGGAAATAATCAGTGGTGGTACGATAAAAATGCCTGTTCAATTTCCTGGGCCGTTGCAGGCTCTCTTTACTGGTACCTTAAAATCAACTTTTCCGAAAACTTGCATGGTATAAAGGGAACTGAAATATCTTCACCCTCGAAACTATCCCCTGGAGATATAATCTTTTATGAGAATTCAAAAGGTAGAGTACGCCACTCTGCAATTGTAACTTCAATCAGTGGAAATTGTCCTTTAATATCACAGCACACTCCAAACCTTTTAAATGTATCTTATAAAAAAGACTGGGCATCAAAAATGCACTTTTTTAAAATATCTCTTTAGAATGTTGCCATACTCCAACTCTAAAGCTATAATTTATTGTGATGAGGATGTGGTATTATGAAGCTTGATAAATTAATAGAATTCATTCCTAAAGTTGATATTCATTGTCATTTAGATGGAAGCATACGCCCTGATACAATGCTTGATCTTGCATCAAATGAGAATATAAAACTACCTGCTGAAACTACAGACAGTCTCTCAAAATATATAAAGGCAAACGAAGTCTGTGCGTCACTTAAAGAATATCTTGAGAAATTCAACATACCTATAAGACTTATGCAAAGTTACGAAAATATATACAGAGTAACATATGAACTTATACAAGATGCCGCAAAGCAAAATATACGATATATAGAAATACGTTTTGCCCCTTTGAACCACATTCAAAATGGACTTTCCCTGAAAGATGTAATAAATGCATCCCTTGAGGGAATAAAGTATGGTTCAAAGAAATACAATGTCATGTCAAATCTCATTTTATGCATAATGAGACATGATTCTCCTGAAAAAGGTGAATATATTGTACGTCAAGCTGAAAACTTTGCTAATTGTGGTGTAGCTGCCATAGACCTTGCTGGAGATGAAAGTTTTCCTCCTGAAATACACAAAAAAGCATTTGAGATGGCAAAATACTTTGGTATTCACAGAACAGTACACGCAGGTGAAACAGGAAATTTTGAAAACATAACAAAGTCAATAAAATTTCTTGATGCGGAAAGAATAGGTCATGGCGTATATGCTTTCAAATCAAAGCACATAATGGACTTTCTTGCAGAATCAAAAATTCCACTTGAAATGTGCATTACAAGTAATATCAATACTTCTGCTGTTTCCTCCTATGTATCCCACCCTATAAAAAAATACTTGGATGCAGGGATTGCTGTCACGGTAAACACGGATAACACTACAGTTTCAGATACAAATATAATAAAGGAATACAACTGCCTTGTAAAATATCAACATTTTACGTCATCTGACATAAAGAAAACAATAGCGAACGGAATTTCAGCATCTTTTCTTGAGGACGATGATAAGAAAAAACTTCTAATTGAACTTGACAATTTTAGAAAATAGTAAAAGAAGTGGAAAATCCACTTCTTTTACTATTTTATGCTTGATAAATCAAGTTTGTCATATTCACTTAAAAACTCTAAAAGTTTAGAGGATATGAAGCTTACTCCCCCTTCCCTCTCTGATTCGATATTAAGAGGCATTACAGCTTCATGAAGTGACATTCTAAGTAAAAACCATCCTGCACCATGAGAATCATCACAATTTACACGTATTCCTTCATAATTTTGAGGTTCCAGGCTCCAACCAGGCACTTTGGAAACAAAACTTCTCAAATCTTCAAGTATCTTATTCCCATAATCTTTGAATTCATCCAACTTGATATTTATTCTATACTCCGAGCTTTCAAGCGGAATATCTAGTTTTGATATAATATCCCCTAGTGTTTTTCCACCGTCCTTTCTCAAATTCGCCATATTAACAATTATCTTTGAAACGAGATAAGCTCCATCATCCAGAAAATAATTTTCCTTGAGGGCAGCATGTCCTGATGTTTCAATTGCAAAATAGCATTCTTTCCCTTCGTCATTAAATCTTATAGCCTCATTTATAACATTTCTGTAACCTCTCTTGAATCTATGATGTATACCTCCATGAGATTCTATAAATTTCTTGAGTCCTGTACTTGTAACTGAATCCGTAACTATTATAGAACCCGGATGTTCTGAAAGTACAATTGCCGATACAAGTGCAATAAGTGAATTTCTATTTATTTCTCCGCCATTGCTGTCAACTACAGCCGCCCTGTCTACATCGGCATCAAAAATAATTCCAAGATCTGCATTGTTTTTGAGAACTGCATCTTTTATAGAATCCATGGCTTCCTTTTTTTCTGGATTCGGTATATGATTTGGAAACCTTCCATCTGGCTCTATAAACTGACTGCCTTCAGTATCTGCACCAAGCCTTTTAAGGACTTTTTCTACAAAAAATCCACCTGCACCATTTCCAGCATCCACCACTATCTTGAATCCAGTAAGCGGCTTCAATTTATTTCCGGTATTTTTAATTCCATCTATTATCTTATGTACAAGGAAATTGCTGTAATCATCCATTAAATTTTTCTTCTGAATGTTTCCCTGCTGCTCGGATTCTTTAAAAACCCCTCTATCCGCAACATCAAGAAGCTTTTCTACATCGCTTCCCTCGAAACCTCCCTTTTTAGTAAAGAATTTCAGTCCATTATAATAATAAGGCAAATGACTTGCTGTAATCTCAACCGCACCATCTGATTTATAATCATCAAATACTGTACTCATAAACATAGCCGGAGTTGAGCAAAGTCCACAATCAAATACAAAACAACCCATCTTTTGAAGTTCGGACACAAAGATATCTTTTATTTTGGGACTTGTTATTCTCGAATCCATACCTATTGATATCTTTAAATTTTTAAATTCTTTTCCCGTTTTGGAAGATAAAATCTCTGCAAAAGATCTTGCTATAGTACTTATCATGTCATATTCAAGGTTTACAGGTCTTTGGTCATTTTCCAGTACTACTCCTCTTATATCGGTTCCATTTTTCACATTTTGCCATTTCTTATCCATTAATATCCCTCCTGATATAAGTTCTCTACTACTTAATTGTACTATATTATCTGCTGTCAGTACTAAACTTTTTATTTTTTCAAGTAAAAAACTGTAGTTTCTCCCGTAACAAAACCACAGTTTTTGACATTCCACACAAATTATTATTTTTTTTGATCTCTCTTCTTTATCGCTTCTTCCAGTGTATGCCAGGCGAGCACTGCACATTTCACTCTTGCAGGCATCATTGATATATTCTTCAACGCTATGGCATCTTCAAGCTTTTCGAGTTCTTCTTCATCTGTAATTTCTTTCTTTATCATGCCTATGAATGTCTTTACATAATCCATAGCCTCATCAATTGTTTTTCCCTTTATAAGATCAAGCATCATTGATGTAGATGCCTGGGATATGGCACATCCACTTCCCTCATATGCAGCATCCTGTATAACATCTCCATCAAATTTCAACGAAATTGTTATATCATCTCCGCAGCTTGGATTGTGTCCTCTTTCTTCCAAATCAGCATTCTTTATTTCCCTTTTGTTTGTAGTGTCCTGATTATGTTCTGTTATTATTTGTGAATATATCATGCTAAGATCGTCCATAGCCTAACCACTTCCTTACATTTTTAACTGCGTCTATAAAAATATCTATCTCATCAATCGTATTGTATAAATAAAAGCTTGCTCTTGATGATGCCTGTATTCCAAGGTATTTCATAAGAGGCTGTGCACAGTGATGACCGGATCTTACCGCTACTCCATAGCTGTTAAGTACTGTCGCAACATCGTGGGGATGAACATCTTTTATATTGAATGATATTATTCCCCCTCTGTCACTTACATCTTTGGGACCATATACTGAAATATAATCTATATTTGAAAGCCTCTCCAATGCATATCCGGTCAATTTTTTCTCATGTTCCTCTATATTGTCAATTCCTATGGAATCAATATAATCTATAGCTGCACCTAAAGACACCGCGCCTTCTACATTCTGAGTTCCAGCCTCAAATTTGAAAGGAAGCTCTGCAAATGTGGCATCCTGTTCGGTAACATACTCTATCATCTCTCCGCCTCTCAAAAAAGGAGGCATTTCAAGCAAAAACTTTTCTTTGGCGTAAAGAACTCCAATTCCCATGGAAGAAAGCATTTTGTGACCTGAAAACACAAAGAAATCAGCATCAATGTCTCTTACGTCAACTCTCATGTGTGGAACACTCTGCGCACCGTCAACTACAGCTATCGCACCTTTTTCATGTGCATATTCCACTATGTCCTTTACAGGATACTTGGTTCCTAAAACATTCGACATATGTGCAACTGCAACAATTTTCGTCTTTTCAGTGATTTTCGTCTTGTACTCGCTTTCCGTAATCCTGCCATTGGAGTCAATATACATGTATTTTAATATTGCACCCTTGGCCCTGGCAACCATCTGCCATGGAAGCACATTGCTGTGATGCTCTGAGATAGCTATTACTATCTCATCGCCCTCTTTTATAAAATTCATGCCATAACTATAGGCAATCAAATTCAATGACTCGGTGGCATTTCTTGTAAATACAATTTCACATGCCTTTTCAGCATTTATAAATTTTCTTACTTTCTCACGGGCACCCTCAAATGCCTCAGTGGATGTAACTCCAAGATAATGTGCCCCTCTATGTGGATTTCCATTTAAATTTTCATTGTAATTTTTTACAGCTTCCATAACTTGAACAGGCTTCTGCGTCGTTGCCCCATTATCAAAATATACAAGATTCTTTCCATCAACTTTTATTGAAAGTATCGGAAAATCATGCCTTATTTTTTCAATATCCATCAAAGTCTTCATTTTTCAAGCCTCCTTACAAGCTCCTGAGAAAGAAGCTCTCTCAAATCTTCTGCAGGAACCCTATCAAAAATAGGGCTGAATCTCGCTTCTATCACAAGCTTCTCTGCCTGACTGTATCCAAAACCTCTGCTCATGAGATAGAAAAGCTGATTCTCATCTATCTTTCCTACACTTGCAGCATGCTCTCCATCCACATCCTCTTCATGACACAAAAGCATCGGAAGTGTATCCGTCTTTACTGTAGTATCAAGAAGAAGTACTTCCTCTGACTGGGCACCTTTTGATTTTGAAGAACCTTTTCTAAAATCTATATTCCCCTTGAATACCTTCTTCGCCCTGTCTTTAAGTACGCCCTCTATTACCATATTGCTCATACTTCTGCGTCCAAAGTGATTAGTAGTATAATATAAATCCTGCTTTCTATCTCCATCTACAAGATATGCCGAGTATATGTCGGCACCGCTTCTTTCACCCTTCAAATCCGAATTGTAATTTGTAACATTTATACCGCTTCCGATTTCAACAGTAACCCAGTTGACTTTTGCTCCCGATTCTACAAGAGCCATATTCGAATCAAAATGTGAAGATTTATCATTCATCCTCTGTATCTTTACAACATTGACCTCTGATCCCTGTTTTGCAACTACACGTGTAAGCCCATCATGAAAAGCCTTTGTATTATCATTCTCTGTATAATAATCAAACAGAACTGTAATCCTGCTGTTTTGACCGGCAACAATCAAATTGTTGTCTACAACCACCGGATTGTCTTCATCAGGTCTAAAATTAACTCTTATATAAGAATTCGAACTTTTATTTTCGGGTACACCTACATATATTCCGGAATTGAAACCATCTTCAGCAATTTTCACAAAATCATCTGAAACTGAAACTGCATCTTCAAAGCCCGATACATCACAAAAACATCCATTTCTCGATTTGTCCTTTATATTACTTATCTCTATGCCTTCGAAGTCTTCCCTCTTAAAATCTATATAATCTTTAGAATACCTTCCTATCTCCGGAAACTCGAAATCACTGGCGGTAAAATTATTCAATCCGAGATGTCTCCATGTAGGAACATAAGCCTGATTCAACTTGAAATCTTTCTTTTTTTCCAAAGTGGAAACTATATCTTTATTATCAAAATTCTCTTTTTTGTCTATCATGCTTTACCTCCTATCCTATCGTTCCTTTTAATTCTAATTTAATGAGATTGTTCATCTCTACTGCATATTCAAGTGGAAGTTCCTTTGCAACAGGTTCTACAAAACCTGTAACTATCATTCCCCTTGCCTCTTCCTCCGTAAGTCCTCTGCTCATAAGATAAAAAATTGCATCATCGCTTATTCTTCCTATCTTTGCTTCATGTCCTATATCTACATTGTTGTTTGCAACAGATACAACAGGTATCGTATCCGACCTTGATTCACTGTCAAGCATAAGTGATTCGCAGGATACACTTGCCTTTGAATTATCAGCATTGCTTGTAGAACTCAAAAGTCCTCTGTAGATTGAAACACCACCGTCTTTGGATATTGACTTGGAATTTACAGTAGATGTAGTATTTGGTGCTGCATGAACTACCTTAGATCCCGTATCAAGATACTGTCCTGCTCCTGCAAAAGTTATACCTGTAAATTCACATTTTGCTCCTTCTCCGCGCAGTATACTCATTGGATAAAGCATCGAAACCTTTGATCCAAATGAACCTGTAACCCATTCTATATGTCCGTTTTTATCTACAGCAGCCCTTTTTGTATTAAGATTATACATATTCCTGGACCAGTTCTCTATTGTACTGTATTTCAATGTTGCACCTTCTCTTATGTAACATTCAACACATCCTGCATGAAGATTGTTTACGTAATATTTAGGTGCCGAACATCCTTCTATATAATGAATTTTTGCACCTTTTTCAACAACTATCAGCGTATGTTCAAACTGTCCTGCTCCCGGTGCATTCAATCTGAAATAAGACTGTATTGGAATATCAACTTCCACACCTTCCGGAACATATACAAAGGAACCGCCGGACCATACTGCTCCATGAAGTGCTGCAAACTTGTGATCTGTTGGTGGAACAAGTTTCATGAAAAGAGGCTTTACAATATCCTCGTAATCCCTTATTGCAGTTTCCATATCCATGTACAGAACACCCTGTTTTTTTAACTCGTCACTTACATTGTGATATACAACTTCCGAATCGTATTGTGCTCCAACTCCAGCAAGTGATTCATGTTCCGCCTTTGGTATTCCAAGCATATCAAAAGTTTGTTTTATATCTTTCGGTACGTCTTTCCAATCGTGTTTCATATTCGTATCCGGTCTTACATAGGTAACTATATTATTCATGTCAAGATCACTCAGGTCGGCTCCCCAGGACGGCATTGGCATTTTGTTATATATATCAAGCGACTTGAGCCTGAATTCCTTCATCCAGTCAGGATCATTCTTTTCTTCGGATATCTTATCTATTATGTCTTTTGTGAGTCCGCTGTCAGTTTTATAACTGTATTTAACTTCGTTTTTCACGTCATAAATATTTCTTTCAACAATATTTTTCTCAACGTCATTTATATACGTTCTATTTTTATCCAATCAAAACACCTCTCTTTTCAAGCAATTGGCTAGACCATGGCTTTAAATTCATCATATCCATGTTTTTCTATATCTTCTGCAAGAGAAGCATCACCAGTCTTAACTATTCTTCCATTTACAAGTATGTGTACATAATCAGGTTTCAAATGCTCCAAAATGCTGTTATGGTGTGTAATTATAAGTACTGAATTTTCTTGTGTTCTAAGTTTGCTTACTCCTTCTGAAACTATTCTGACTGCATCTACATCAAGTCCCGAGTCGGTTTCATCAAGCATTGCAAGCTTTGGCTCAAGTATGGCCATCTGTAAAATTTCGTTTTTCTTTTTTTCTCCGCCTGAAAATCCTACGTTCAAGTATCTCTGTGCATACTTCTCATCTATCTTGAGCAAACTCAATTTTTCTTTAAGCTGTCTTCTAAATGCAAGTATTCCTATTTTCTTGCCTGCAACAGCAGATTTTGCAGTACGTAGAAAATTCTCAACAGTTATTCCCTGTATCTCCTCTGGATATTGAAATGACATAAATATTCCAAGACGTGCCCTTTCATCCACCTTTAAATCTTTTATTGATTTTCCTTCGAACAACATGTCGCCGCCGCACAGCGAATATTTAGGATGACCCATTATTGTATTTACAAGAGTAGATTTACCTGCCCCGTTAGGCCCCATTATGGCATGAACCTCTCCCTTTCCTATTTCAAGGTTCAATCCTTTTAATATTTCCGTTTCACCAACTTTTGTCCTAAGATCATTTATTTTCAATAACTTGCTTTCCATCATATCTCTCCTTCATATCCGAGTGTTTAACTCTTATTTAACATCAAAAAAATTTAAGTCTTAATCATTAAAACCATATCAGACTTAAATACTCAGGATTACTATATCTACATTTTACTATTTATTTAAAAGATAATCAACAATATTAGTCATAAAAATTCGATTTATCAATAATTCTCGGTTTCGATATTGAGTCCGTCTATAGTAACATCTTCATTTAAAGTTATGAGAAGACACTTTCTCCCTTCCCTATCTCTTATTTGTTTTATATTATTCAAGTTTCCTGGAGTTATAGTTATATTTATATTGTCATTTTCTATCTTTATAGATTTCCTATCAAAATCAGGAAGCACGTTTTTTACCTTGAACTCATAATTTCCACCGCAAATTTCTTCAAAAGCGCTTTTTACAACTTCTCTGCTTTGAACTCCACTCATCTCAAGTATATCGGCAACTTCCTTCATGTCGATTTTAGGATCTTCTTCATCTTTCTCATCATCTTCAAGCTTCATATTTATATTTTCATATATATCCTGCATAACTTTAGGCTTTATTTTGTTCTCAACTGCAGTTTGTATTATGGAATTGAAACTATCCTTTTCCTCTACTGCAGTTGGCTTCACAAAGCATCCCAAAACATCTTCCACAAATTTTTGATTCATCTGTTTTGCCTTGTGTGAATAATATATTACTTTGTTCACATCTACATAGCCACCTGAAAACGCTGGAAATACAAATCCATCCAAAGGTGAATTCAAATTTACAGTTACATCCAGAACTGAATTTGCCTTAAATTTCATCTCGGAATAATCGAATTTCAATACTTTTTTAGGTACATCAATCTTGTTTATCGTACACAATATAAATTCTATATTTTGTACATATTCCTCCAGCTCTTCACCGTCAGAAGATTTTTTCTTGTCTGATTTGTAATACTCCGCTTTTATAAAATTTATAACAACATCAGTTTCATATTCAAAATTCTTTGCAATTTTTTCTACAACTATATCGGCAAATTCAGGGATTCTTTTCTTACCCTTTAGTGCTTCATAAAGTATGCTTTGAGTCCTTTCGTCATTTTGCTGCTGCAGACCATCGCCTGCAAAATCCAATTCAAATATCTTCGAATCTATAGAACCTGTAAGAACCTTTTTAAAGTTTCCAAGATACAATTCCCTTGTTTCAATATCCATCATTTCAAAAGGAACAAGTTCCTTAGTTATAGTTTTTCCATTATCTTTTTTTAAATAAACACTATACACTTCTTTCAATGGAACTGCACTGCTGTCAATTTTAAATTCTTTTTTCAAATCGGCTAAATCTTTTTTATTCATATTGATACTCCTCATACGTAAAAGTTTTTTACCTTGAATTACCTGCAAGACAATTATATACAAAACCAAATGCAATATACAACAGTTAAAAATCAAATGCATAAAGCTAATATGCATACTTATGCAATTTTATTAAAGCTAAATCAAAATACATGATATACAAATATATACTGCAAATAAATATATATTAAAAGGAGCTTTTAATTTTTTCAACTACATTAAAAATGATTATTTATACATTTGCAAGATTTTTTTGTGATTTTTATAAATATTATTGCATAATTATTCATAAAGTTTTATAATGATAACTATTAAAAATAAAGAACAAGTATTATACCCTATGGTTTAATTGCAGAAGGAGGTAATAATGACGCTTAAAGTTGGAATTATCGGAGCCACTGGATATGTAGGTGCCGAACTCGTAAAACTTTTACACGGACACAGTAAAGTTGAAATATCATCTATATCTTCAGTCAGCTATAAAGGAAAAACTTTTTCAGAAGTATATCCCAGTTTTTATAATGTAAATAATTTAATATGTGAAGACCAGGAAACAGTAATAGAAAAAAGCGATGTAATCTTTCTTGCTCTCCCAAATGGTTTAAGTGAAAATATCGCATATAAAATAACGAATCAAAACAAACTATGCATAGATATGGGTGCTGATTTTAGATTTAAAAGCAGTTCAACCTACAAAAATTGGTATGGAAGTGATTTCTCTCTTCCAAAACTTCACGAAAAATCAGTTTACGGTCTGCCTGAATTGAACAGAAAAAAAATCAAAAATTCTAAACTCATAGGAAATCCCGGATGTTTTGCAACGTCAATAGAACTTGCACTTCTCCCCTTGATATCTAATGATATTATAGAAGAAACAGGTATAATTGCAGATTCAAAGTCCGGAGTTACCGGACGAGGACGAAGTTTAAGCGAAGGATCACTTTTTACAAATTGTAATGAAAATTTCAGTGCATATAAAATAGCAAATCATAGACATGTTCCAGAAATGGAAGAGGTGCTTGATTCAGTTTCCAAAAGCCATGTAAAAATTACATTTACACCGCATCTTCTACCTGTAAACCGTGGAATTTTATCTACGATATATACTTCACCCAAAAACAAAATTGACATTAAAAAAATCCATGAATATTATAAAAGCTTTTATGAAAAAGAACCTTTTGTAAATGTACTTCCCCTTGGTGAAACTTCAAAAATAAATAATGTAAGACTCTCAAACTACTGTCAGATATCCCTTCACCACGACACAGAAAACAACAAACTCATATTGATATCATGTATAGACAATATGATAAAGGGAGCTGCAGGCCAAGCTATACAAAATATGAACATAGCTTGCGGTTTCGACGAAAAAGATGGTCTTGACATTATACCATCCATATTTTAATACAATAATTTAAAGGAGGCCGCTAACATGAATTTCAATATCAAAGGAGGAGGAGTTACCTCACCTTGTGGCTTTAAAGCTTCTGGAATAAGTACGGGTTTAAAACACAGTGGTAAGAAAGATCTTGCTCTTATTTATTCTGAAAAAGCATGCCGCTGTGCTGCAGTATATACAAAAAATATAGTAAAGGGTGCACCTCTTGTTGTTACAAAAGAACACCTAAAAAATCCAACTGCAAAAGCTGTAATAATAAACAGCGGCAATGCAAATACATGCACTGGAAAAACAGGATTAAAAAATGCAGAAAGCATGTGTGAATGCTGTGGAAACATTATAGGTATCGACAGCGAGGATGTACTTGTTGCATCCACTGGAGTAATCGGAGTCCAGCTCGATATCGAAAAAATAAGCAATTCCATACCAAAGCTTGTGGAAAACTTAAATGAAAATGGCTCAAAAGACGCTGCAACTGCAATAATGACCACGGATACAATTTCTAAAACTGCATCTTTATGTTTCGATATCAACGGTAAAAAAATAACCATAGGTGCAATGTCAAAAGGTTCCGGAATGATACATCCTAATATGGCCACTATGCTTGCCTTCATAACAACCGATGCCGATATTTCGCAGGAGCTTTTAGAGAAAGCCCTGAAAGACTCTGTAAAGGTCAGCTTCAACAGAATATCAGTAGACAGAGATACATCAACAAACGATATGGCAATAATAATGGCAAATGGATCAGCTTCAAATCCATTAATAGAAGACGAAAATTGTAAAGAATACAAAACATTTAAAGCTGCATTGAAATTTCTTACTGTTCATATAGCAAAAATGATGGCAAAAGACGGCGAAGGAGCTACAAAATTAGTAGAATGCAAGGTTATAAACTCCAGTTCCGAAAAAAGCGCCGAAACACTTGCAAAATCCGTAATATGTTCAAATCTTGTAAAAACTGCAATGTTCGGATGCGATGCAAACTGGGGAAGAATTCTAGATGCCCTTGGATACTCCGGAGTAAATTTTGATGTTAACAAATTAAAACTCTCCATAGAAAGTTCAAAAGGTTCGGTATCTGTATTTGAAAATGGCAATCCCATAAATTTTTCTGAAGAACTTGCAAAAGAAGTATTATCAGAAGACGAAATTTTAATACTCGTTGATACCGCGGATGGTAAATATGAAGTCTCCTGCTGGGGATGCGATCTTACTTATGATTACGTGAAAATTAACGGCAGTTATAGATCTTAAAGGGAGGCGTTCAATATTGGACCACGACGAAATAGCCAACGTACTTGCAGAGTCTCTTCCTTATATACAGGAATACAGAGGTAAGACTCTAGTTGTTAAATATGGCGGAAATGCCATGATAACTGATGACTTGAAAAAATATGTTATAAATGATCTTATACTTATGAAATGCGTGGGTATAAATCCTGTAGTAGTACATGGAGGCGGCCCTTTTATATCTTCATACTTGAAAAAGCTCAACAAAGAAACCAAATTTATAAACGGACTCAGATATACCGACAAAGAAACAATGGATATAGTACAGATGGTTCTTTGCGGGAAAGTAAACAAAGATCTCGTAAATCTGGTTGAAAGCTGCAATGGAAAAGCAATCGGGCTGTGTGGAATGGATGGTTCAATGATAAAAGCAAAAAAAATATCCGGCGGCGAAGATTTGGGACTTGTAGGCGAAATCACCGAAATAAATACTGAAATCATTGAAAACTCAATAAACAACGGATATATGCCAATAATAAGTAGCGTTGCCATGGGTTATGATTCTGAAATATACAACATAAATGCAGATACTTGTGCTTTCAAAATTGCCTCTGCACTGAAAGCCGAAAAGTTAATACTTATTACAGATGTACCCGGCGTAATGACAGACTTAAATGACAGCTCGAGTTTAATATCCAAACTTAATTTAAATGAAATAAACAACTTATATAAAGACAATATAATAAAAGGTGGAATGATACCCAAGATCAACTGCTGCGTTGAATCTATAAAATCAGGCGTAAAGCGTGCCCACATTATAGACGGTCGAATTCCACACTGCCTTCTCCTTGAATTATTTTCAAAGAAAGGCATAGGTACTATGATTTATGAGGAGGAAAATTAAATGGATTATATATCATGTGCAAAAAAATACCTTATGAACACTTATGGACAAATACCCGTAGTATTTACACAGGGCTCAGGCTGCAATCTATATGATACTGAAGGTAAAAAGTACCTTGATCTTACATCCGGCATTGGAGTGTCCTCACTTGGATATGAAAACCCGGACTGGATAAAATCAGTTACTGATCAGGTTAAAAATCTAGCCCATACTTCAAATATATTTTTAAATATTCCCGAGATTACTCTTGCAAAAAAACTGGCTGAAGCTTCTGAAATGAGTAAAGTTTTCTTCTGTAATTCCGGAGCTGAAGCAAACGAATGCGCAATAAAGTTGGCAAGAAAATACAGTCAGATGAAATATGGCATGGAGAGAAGTACCATAATTACGTTAAAAAAGAGTTTTCATGGAAGAACCATAACCACGCTTAAAGCTACAGGACAGGAAAAATTCCACAAATATTTTTCTCCTTTTCCAAGCGGTTTCAAATACTCGAATGTAGACATAAATTCTCTTTATGAAACCCTTGACTCTTCGGTATGTGCAATAATGATGGAAGCTATACAGGGTGAAGGCGGAGTAATTCCCCTTCCCCAGGAATTCGTAGAAAAAGTATTTGAAATAAGCAAAAAGAACGACATACTTGTTATATTCGACGAAGTTCAATGTGGAATGGGCAGAACAGGAAAGCTATTTGGATATGAAAATTTCAATGTCAAACCCGACATTGTATCAACTGCAAAAGGCCTTGCAGGAGGCCTCCCAATAGGTGCAGTTCTTTGTAATAAAAAACTTGAAAACACTTTTGAACCTGGAGATCACGGCTCAACTTTCGGAGGAAATTTAATAAGTACCGCAGGCGGCAACTGTGTTATCGACAAGCTTACAACTCCCGGATTTTTGGATGAAATAAAAGAAAAAGGATCTATTGTAAAAGACTTTTTTAAAAAATCAGATTGTAAGAATATCGTTCAGGTTAGGGGAATGGGCCTTATGATAGGTATAGAGATAAATTCAGATTCCTCATCAAAAGTACAAAAAATGGCTCTTCAAAATGGTGTTCTTGTACTTACTGCCGGTCCAAATGTTGTCCGATTACTTCCTCCTCTTGTTATATCACCTGACGAGCTTAAATCCGGACTTGAAGTTCTATCAAGCATAATAGAATCAATTTAAAATAAAACTCAAAGAAGATAGCTTTTCTATTTTCTTTGAAAGGGAATAGACTAGATTGTCTATTCCCTTCTTTTTTATGTAAAAAACCGCCCACATTCAAATTGAGTGGTATCTATTATAAGGTTTATTTATTAAAACACTCCGTCTTTTCTATAGCATCACGCACAAGTCCCTCTATGTCAAGAATACTTTCAGCTTTTCTTATCTCTGCAACCTTTGGCTTTGTTTTAGGATGTTTGGGCACAAATATAGTACAACAATCTTCATATGGAAGTATTGATATGTCATATGTACCTATCTTTCTCGCCTGATCCATTATATCTATCTTGTCCATGGCAATCAGCGGTCTGAAAACAGGTCTGTCTGCTACATCATTACTTACTACAAGTCCATCCATTGTCTGGCTGGCAACTTGACCTATACTCTCACCTGTAGCCACAGAATCAACATCATATTTCTCAGCAAGTCCACATGCAATTCTCATCATGAACCTTCTCATTATTATAGTAAGTTCATCTTCCCTGCACTTTTCAATAATCTGCATTTGTATATCTGTAAATGGAGCTACGTACAGATTCATCTCTCCTGTGTATCCTTTAAGTACCCTGGCAAGGTCCTTAACCTTTTCCTTTGCCCTTTCACTTGTATACGGGTGACTGTGGAAATACACGCAGTTTAGCTTAACACCTCTTCTCGCCATCATATATCCTGCAACAGGAGAATCTATTCCGCCAGAAAGCATAAGCATGGTGCTGCCATTTGTTCCATAGGGCATACCGCCTTCAGCTTTTATTCTTTCCGAATAAACATACGCTTTATCCCTAACTTCAACATTCACAAAAAAGTCTGGCCTTTTTACGTCCACAGAAAGTTTCTGATTGTTTTTCAGTATATATTCCCCTATCATCTTACTTATATCCATGGAGTTTATAGGGAATTTTTTGTTTGCCCTCTTCGTTACAACTTTAAATGTATTCCCGATACATTTATTTGCACTTGAAAGAGCCTGTTCCTTTATGCTTTCCATATCCGGCTCTATTTCATATGCAATACATATCTCAGAGACTCCAAAAACTTTTCTGAGCCTTTCTACAGCCGCATCAGTTTCAATACAATCTATAAACCATCTTCCGTCATCCCTTATAAATGAATATTCTATTCCTCTCATTACCCTTTTTATATTGTCCATAAGTTTTTTTTCAAATTTTCTCTTGTTCAGACCTTTTAAAAATATTTCCGGTGAATATTTCACAAGTAAAAGTTTTCTCATATTTTAATTCTCCTTAAAAATTTCAAAGATTTATTAAGTGTATCAACAGTGTAGTCAACTTCCTCCATAGTGTTAAATTCACTAAAGCTAAATCTTATAGTTCCCATTATGTGGTTCTTTGAAAGTCCGATTGCACCAAGCACCCGGCTCTCCTTATTATCTTTTGCAGAGCATGCAGAACCTGTAGATACAAATATGCCTTTATCTTCAAGCATATGGAGAAGCACTTCCCCCTTAACTCCAAGAAATGATACACTTAAAACATATGGTGAATAACACTCGCCCTGGCTGTTTATGCTGATATCGGGAATGTTTTTTAATTTTTCCATAAAATAATCTTTCAGCTTTGAAACCCTGTCAAAATTATCGTCACATCTAGCATATATCATACTCGAGGCTTTAGCTAATCCGCATATTCCAGGCAAATTTTCTGTTCCCGATCTAAAGTTTTTTTCTTGTCCACCTCCATATATAAGCGGATTGGGATTAAGACCTTTTCTAAGATAAGCAAATCCGATACCTCTCGGTCCATGTATTTTATGTCCGCTTACAGAAAGCATATCTATGCAGCATTTTTTCACATCTATTCTATACTTCCCATATGCCTGAACAGCATCAACGTGAAACTTCACCCTGTCACTTTTTTTCTTAAGTTCTTTTCCTATTCCGCAAATATCCTGAACAACTCCTGTTTCATTGTTCGTATGCATTATACTTACAACTACAGTATCCCTACCCACAGAATCAAGAAGCTGGTCAATACTTATTCTTCCCTTTTCATCAACATCAAGATATGTTACCCTGACTCCACAAGATTCAATATACCTGCACGTATTTAAAATACTCGGATGCTCTATTTTAGTGGTTATCATATGATTTCCAGGCTTTAAAAAACCTCTCAGGAGAAAATTGTTGCTCTCGCTTCCACAGGATGTAAATATTATTTCATTTCTATCGCAGTTTAAAGTTTTAGCTATTGTATCTCTTGATTCACTTATTTTGTTTTCAGCTTCTATTCCAAGGGAATACGCCGATGAAGGATTCCCGTAATAACTTTTCATACTCTCCGATACAGTCTCTACAACTTCACCGTAAGGTCTGGTAGTAGCACTATTGTCAAAGTAAACCTCCAAAATCATTCACTCCTCATGATCAAATGTAAACTAGTCAATACTACATATAATATCACAATTATATATTTATAACAAAACGTATTTTTCATACAAGTCAAGTACCCATACATGTCTAATAAAAAAATACAATTTGTAAATACTATACATATTATAAACTTTACGAGAGGGAGATAAATCACATATGAAATTTAAAAAAACATTATGCTGTTTTATAATAAGCCTGTTCACATTATCACTGTTATCCAGTCAAAAAGTCATGTCAAAAGAAAACAAAAACACTTCCTGCAATATAATATATCTAACCTTTGACGACGGTCCAAGCAGCGAAGTCACCGGCAAAATACTTGATATATTAAAGGAAAAAAACATAAAAGCCACTTTTTTTCTTATAGGTTATAAAATAAAAGGAAATGAAGCTACGGTAAAAAGAATTAACAGCGAAGGACACAGTATAGGTCTACACACCTTCACCCATGATTATGGCAAAATATATAAAAATAATCAGGCATTCAAAAATGAAATACAACAAAACGAAGCTGCGATAAAAAACGTCATTGGAAATTCAAGCAAAATCATAAGATTCCCTTCTGGAAGCAAAGGACACATGACCTCCGACCTGTATAACGAACTTCATTCAAAAGGATATAATATATTCGACTGGAACATATGTCTTTCAGATGGAATAAATCATAACACTCCGGTAAATACTCTCTACAAAGAGGGTACGAAGGAATGCATAAACCCATCAAGAATTTTTCTGCTTGCACACTGCAGTGGAAACAATCAAAATACATGCACTGTCCTTCCAAAAATAATAGATTACTACAAATCAAAGGGATACAAATTTCTGCCCATTACAGACAATACCCCCGAGTATCATTTTAGAATACCTAAAAAATAGAATTGTAATTCCAATAAAATAACAGCTGTAAAAATCAGCTGTTATTTTATTGGAAGCAGTTTATCCTCGGCCACATCGTACTCATACAATTTTCCGGTTGACTTATCAATATAATACCAACCTGTTGTAGCTCCATGGTCCTCCATGCTGTCAAAGGCATGTACTACATAATAATTTTTATCTCCTTTAGTTTCTTCGTGATCGAATACAAATTTCGAATTTGGAATTTGTTTCTTTACATATTCCTCAGTAATTTCAATAGCCCTGTTCTTGGTCAAGGTATTTTTAGCACTGGATTCCTTTATTTTTGCCTTATCTTTTTCATGTACACTGCTTTTATCATTCACAATATTCTTTTCACTTTTTTGTGCACTATCTTGTTTTATAGAACTGTCTTGTTTCGAATTATGTGCGGATTTGTTTCTATCATAATTATAAAATATAACGGCAGCTATTAATATAAAGATTCCACAAACAACTGCCGCTGCCATCTTCTTTCTTTTATTCACAAAAATCATTCCTTCATCCATCATTCACATGCTTAGAAATTAAACTTTTCCTCAAGTATTGGATATAAGCTATTGAACTTTTCTATTATAATGTCCGCTTTTGATATATCTTGATTACCAGAGTGTGGATTTTTAAAACCTACACAATACATTCCTGCACTTTTTGCGGCACAAACTCCATTTTTAGAATCCTCTATAACTATACATTCTTCAGGCGAGGATTTCATCCTCTTTGCAGCTTTAAGAAATATATCTGGAGCCGGTTTACTGTTTTCAACCTCATCTCCTCCTGTTAAATAACCAAAATACTTATCTAACCCAAGAGATGAAATAGTAATATTTATGATGTTTAAAGACGATGAAGACGCCACTCCGACTTTTAATTTTTTTTCATTAAGTTTAATTATAAGCTTATCGACCCCCTCTATAGGTTTAATGGAATCTTTACTTCTAAGCCCATCTAAATATATATCTCTATCCATATTTACAAGTTCATCCAAGGAATAAGGAATTTCATATTTTTGTTTAAGCATCTTCCAAATTTCTCTTGTAGTAGTACCTACAAATTTTACTTTTTCCTCTTCACTTACATTAATATGAAATTCTCCTAACATCTTCTCGTTTACTTTCAAATGCTCCGGCTCACTGTCAATTATAACTCCATCCATATCAAAAATAACTGATTTTATACTCATCCTCTATTCCTCCACAATCAAAATTTTTTAAATTCAATCTACATCTTATACAACAAATCAACTAATATATTAGCATATTAATATATATCTATAAAGTCAAAAAACAAAAGCCAGGGCATATACTAACCCACTCTGGCTTTTTTATTAATCACAATATAAATTTTCTCTTGTAAGTGGCATTTCATTGTTTAAACCTTTGGTAAACACAAATTGATGAAGATCTATTACTCCATAATGAAAAGACGCTGAACACGCATTTAAATACAAATCCCACATTCTTATAAATCTTTCATCTTTTATTTTTCTTACATCCTCAATTGCATCTTCAAAATTCTGAGCCCAGCATTTCAAAGTTTTATAATAATGAAGCCTGAGGCTTTCAACATCTACAAGATGAAGTTCGTTGTCCGCCATAAGACTTACAAGTTCCCTTATAGACGGTATATAACCACCAGGGAATATGTATTTCTTTATCCACTGATTTGCTTCAGCCTCTTTTTGTGCTGTGATGCAATGTAGGAGCGAAATTCCTCCCTTAACAAGCATCGAATTTATATCTTCCATGTATACATGGAGATTTTTTCTTCCCACATGTTCTATCATTCCTACACTTACTATTCTATCAAATTGATAAGATTTCTCACTTGCCAATTCTCTAAAATCTGCAAGCCTTACATCAACTTTTCCTTCAAGATTATTCTCCTTGATTCTTTCCTTTGCCTTGCTGAATTGCTCTTTACTCAAAGTTATTCCAAGAGCATTAACACCATATTCCTTAGCAGCCGTTATTATAAGCTCACCCCAACCACACCCTATATCAAGGAGTTTTTGCCCCTCCTTCAAATTGAGTTTTTTTAATATATGGTCCACTTTGTTTAGCTGAGCCTGATACAGAGAATCATCCTCACGTTTAAAATAAGCACAGGAATAAGTCATCGTCTTATCAAGCCAAAGACTGTAAAAATCATTTCCAACATCATAATGATACTGTACATCTTCTTTACTTCTTTTAAGCGTATTTGGCTTTATTTTATACAGTTTTGAAAAAACACCTGCATTATTCAAAAAACTTTCTTTATTTTTATAAACCGATTCAAGTATTTCTCTTATATTCCCTTTAAAATCAAGAATCTTATCCATATATGCTTCTCCAAGAGTCATAAAAGGATCATTTAAAATACTTTTTTTTGGTATTTTATCATTGAATATTATTTCAAATTTTGGTTGTCCATCACCAAAATTTTCTTCCGTACCATCCCAATATTTTACCTTAACCGGCTCAGAAAACAAACCCTTTAAAAACTTTTGAAAAAATGTCTTATCCAAATCCATAAAACTTCTCCCCTTTCTCCTTCAATTTTCTGTACAAAAAACACACAGAACTTTTTTGTATAACCTGTAGAATAAAATAGAGAATTAGACTTTTATCTAATTCCGCTCCACAATACAAAATAGACTCTGTATATTAAAAATGGTGCAGGTGAAGGGATTTGAACCCCCACGCCATAGGCGCTAGATCCTAAGTCTAGTGCGTCTGCCAGTTCCGCCACACCTGCATAATTACAACATATGTTGCACATATATATTTTTTTTAATAATTGGTGGCTCACCGGGGAATTGAACCCCGGACAACATGATTAAAAGTCATGTGCTCTACCAACTGAGCTAGTGAACCTCTTTCATCTCAAAACTTGAATTAAAACTCAATACAACTTTGAACATTTATAAATTTTACTCCAGAGCTCTGAGAAAGTCAATACATTTTAAATCAATATATTCATTTTCTAGTTAAATGTGCAGTCTCAGGAATTTTTTAAACCGTTTCACATAATATTGAATGGAATCTTAAAAATACTATACAGTCTCCATATATCTTTTAGCGTAAAATTCTTTTTCATAGAAGTTAGATTCAAGAAACAAGCTAAAACACTTTCCACAAATATATTGTTTATATTTGTGACTTTGCCCTCCAAAATACTTGTATGAAAATTAATAATATATACACTCACCCTCCCTTCAAATATCCTTCAGTTTTCTTGACTTTATGCTTTAATATTACCACATTTCCACTATTCTATTTATTATAGCCTATACAAGATATACTTTCAGCTGAATGTCCATAATCTATTCATTGTATAGTTAAAGATTCCTGTTATCATAGTTGCTGTAAGTTGTGCGGCTATTTTATTGAAAGCTGCTCCATTAACCAGAAAAAACAGCAGCATACTGCTAAACGTAAGTGACATGACGTTAACTGTAATAAACTTTGGTAGAAGTACCCTTATCTTACCATTAGACTTGAATACCCACCTTTTGTTTAATACAAATCCATTCAACACTCCAAGACAATATGCTATAAAATTAGCCAATATGTAATTAACATCCAATCTTATAAATATATTGTAGGATATTAACGTTATTAATGTGTTTATAGTACCTGAAACAGCATATTTTAAAAAACGTTTATTTTTTAATATAAAATCTAAAATCATTGCTATCCCCACCATAGTTTATATTATTGACAGATTTGTCAATAATACTCCAGATTTAAAACAATACAATAACTTCAATCTTTAAATTATTTATAAATAATGTTATCATAAATAATTGTAATGCCAAAGGAGGAGTTGACATGATTCGCTACAGTTGCATAGAAAATAAAAATAAAAGAGAGATAGTTCTTTTAAAATCACCTCCTTGCAGATGGGGGCAATGTTCATTTTGCGATTACATAGATGACAATGATACCGATATAGAAAAAGATATACAATTCAATCGTAAAATACTACAAAAAATTACAGGAAAATATAATTCTCTCGAAGTAATAAATTCGGGAAGCTGTTTTGAACTTCCGAGAGCTACTCTAAATGATATAAAATCGATAACAGTATCAAAGAACATAAAAAAGCTGTTTTTTGAGAGCCACTGGTCATATAGAAAACACCTTTATGAAATAGAAAACTTCTTCAATATACCTGTAGTTTTTAAATGCGGAATTGAAACCTTCGATGATAATTTCAGAAATAAGTTTTTAAAAAAGGGAGCTGTTTTTTCAGGACCGCTTGAAGTATCTAGGTATTTTAAATCCATATGTCTTATGATCGGCATAAAAGGGCAGACAAAAGAGATGATAAAAAAAGATATAGATTTCCTTCTCAAATATTTTGAATATGGATGTATAAATATATTTGTGGAGAATTCTACAGACATAAAAAGAGATGATAAGCTAGTAGAATGGTTCAAAGAAAATTTTTCTTTCCTTGAAAACAATGAAAATATTGAAGTTCTATGGAACAACACTGACTTCGGTGTTGGAAGCCATGATGAAAGTTGTGAATAAAACCGCCTTCGTGGGTTTTATTCACAATTATGTTACTTTGAAATATCTTTGTATGATTTAAAACCAAACACCGAATCGGCACTTTGTACAGCTCTTAGGATAGCTTTTTCCATAACATTTGCCGATAAAAATCCAACGACACTCATATCAGCTTCAATATCACCTGTAGACATTGAAAATATAGTATCACCATCAAACATTGAATGTGCAGGATTCATTGTCCTTGCATATCCATCATGGGTCATTTGTGCAATTTTATTCATCTCCGTTTTAGTAAACTTTGCATTTGTTACAACTGCACCTATCGTAGTATTCCCACTAAACAAATTTTTTCTGTCACGATATCTTTCAAGCATTATCTTTTCACTATTTAAAAAATGTTTTCCATCATCTCCAAGTACACCTGCAATTATATTTTTATTTTTCGGATCCACCACATCTCCAAGACAGTTAACCGCAACCACAGCACCGACTTTCAATTCACCCTCCTGCACGGCAAATACTCCAAGGCCACCTTTCATCGAATGTTCAATACCAGATATTTTTCCAACTGTGGCCCCGGTTCCAGCACCTACATTGCCATTTTTAACTATATTTAATTCGGCGTCTTTACAGGCCTCATATCCCATTTTTTTATCAGGCCTTATTTTATAATTTCCTATTTTGAGATCAAACAAAACCGCACTGCAAACTATCGGAACCTTTGTCACCCCAACATCAAATCCTATATTTCTCTCTTCAAGATATTGCATCGCGCCACTTGCAGCATCAAGCCCAAATGCACTTCCGCCTGAAAGCATTACTGCATGAATCCTATCTACAAGGTTAACTGGATTTAAAAGATCAGTTTCCCTTGTACCAGGGGAACCACCTCTTACATCCACTCCTGCCGGAGCTCCTTTTTCACAAATAAGTACAGTGCAGCCAGTTTGTCCATCAAAATTTTGTGCATTTCCAATTCTTATACCTTCTATACTATTAAAAGAAATTTCCTTCACATTCTTCACCTTTCCCATCAAATAAAAACCCTAAGATAAAGCCTAGGGTTTAATTTCATTATTTATGTCTCATTTTCTTTACGGCTCCCACCACGCCAACAGTTATAATTACAGACAAAATTGCCTCTGGAATTCCATTTAAGAATCCTACCGTAATTATTCCTTTCTTTGCAGCAGATACACTTATATTCAAAGCTTTTGCATATGGAACCAAATATATTACAGATATGAGTCCAAGAACCCCTGCTGTATTTATAAGTGAACCTACACAAGACGCAACTGCCACCTTTAGAATCTTCTTTCTAGTCTTTATAGAAACATATACATAATAAGACATTATACCTATAATGACTCTAGGAAGTACTGACACTAAAGGATTTATAAAAACAAATGAAACTGGTGTTGGTGCTGTAATTGCCTGTATTATGCTAAAAACTCCAAATATCAATCCAACAAAGGCACCTACAACAGGTCCTTCAAGTACGGCTCCTATTATAACAGGTATATGCATTATAGTCGCCTTTACAGGTGGAATAGGTATAAAACCCAATCCAGTTATACCAAGTACTATAGAAATTGCAGACAACATCCCTATTATGGCCAACTGCCTCACACTGATCTTTGACCAAACTCTTATTCTTTTTTCCATAACTCTCTTCGCTGTTATTCCTCTAATGGATATAACGCGAAACCCTCCTTTATAAAATTTAGTTCAGTTTATTTAAATACCGACAATTTAATTTTAGCATATACTATTATATTTTCAATATATATAGTTAAAAAAAATACAATTTTTAAATCTCAAGCTTTTCTTATTATAGGAAACCCTTCTCCAAAGCAATTCTGTGGATACAAGAGATCTATAACTTTATTTGTGCTTATCTTTTTCTTCTCAATAAACACATCAGGTATTCCATTTAATGATAATCTAGTATTGTTTATGTTAAATATATCACATATACTTCTTATAGATCTTGAAGCAGAAGAATACTTATTTTCATTTATATAGTCCATTATATTACTTCCTTCAATCCAACCTTCCATGTTTTTATATTTTGGATCATGGTTTATAATGGTACAGCTTAATTTTTCCCTGTTTGTTCCCGCAATTGAAGACATAAAAAAAGTTTTCACCATCATATCATCTTCCGGAAGGCTATATCCTGCAAATATAATATGCCTTGCGTTTTTTAACAAAAGACCAAGTTCGCTTCTTATCTCGTAAAGCGGGAACATGTTTTTATTTCTCAAAGAAGTCTGCATTATAATGGGCATGTCATAGGGATAAGTTATCTGACCACAATAAGGACATTCTATTGCACCATTTTTATATTTTTTCTCCTTGAGAGTATTATACTGCCATCCCGATTGAAGCAAAGAAGAAATAGACGGTCCAAAACATTTTGTGGACAGTCTGTTTGTATTTTGTGAGAAGTCTGCTATTGACTTGCCGCATTCCGGGCATACCCTGCACCCAAACATTCCATGAGGAAAAAGAATTTTTCCTGTTCTAAGAAGTCGTGATGAATTGTTCGATTTATTTATCTGTCTGCAGGTTGACTCATCTGTTGTATAATATATGCCTGTTTCGTCATTGCTTCTTGAAGCAATTTGAATTCCGTAGTCCATTGACTGTTCAAGCACATGTCCTCCCCCTAAATCAATCCTGCGCCTGTTTTCTACAATACTGGAATTATATATATTCCACGACAACACAGGATCCCAGTTAAAAGAAACTACTGCATAGGAATACATGTAAAATTTTCTCGTATCTGTTTTATACCCTCTTTTATAAAACTCCTGCGCCTCATCTGTCATAAGCTTTGACAGAACTGTTGAAAAATCATAATACGGCTTTATTCTGTACTCGTCAAAAAAGCCCGGTCTATTTTGTACTGCAAGTCTTTCCAGTTCTTCTATTAAAAATACAAGACAGCGTTTTGCAGCTTTTATTCTCTCAACTCTTAAAAATCTGTTTTCACCATTGACAAAGGCATTAAATCCCTGGTCATTTTCCAAAAGTTGATCCATCATCGTAAAAAGTTCATTTAAATTGAATTTAGGATTTACTTTTATTATTATCGATAATGCCTCGAAGTCGTATATTCGGGATATATCTCCATTATCACCCAACCTCAGATTTACAAGTTCTTTAAAAGAATTAGATAATACGTCATTCTTATTTTCAAGAAATGAAAAGTCTCCCAAAACTATATTCAAAATTATCTTTGAAAGTTCTTTTGTAGTATAAATTCCAAGATACCTGGTTGCACCTGCTCCCCACAGTATCACTGTTTCTGGCCAATATTTCTCAGGCATCAGTATCTTTCCCTTCAAATACATCTTTATATAAACAATTTTGTTTATATACTTCTCATATAGACTGTAATTTATACACAATTAAACTTACTTCAAATTTCAGGGACCAACTCTTTGTCCTATATCTCCTTAACTGCCCCTCTTTTTACAGCTGTATTTATTATATTAAACAAACATACTCCAACTATAGTATTTACAACCGCTGCAGGAAGTACAACCGATAAAAACAATGCTTTAAAGCTTCCTCCAAGTCCCACTGTCAAAATAACAACTGTCAGAAATGAAGAACCACTTACGATAGTGCCCATAGCTGTTGTAAATACAACCTTTATCTGATTTGACAATTTATCTCTGAATGGTTTCAAAATCAAAAACATTACATTGGTAGTTATAAGTTTATCTATTATGTTTGCAAATTGTCCACCTGGAAAAGTAGTCGTTGCCGCAGCTAGAATTCCTGCAACTATGCCAGATGCAAGGCATGTTTTATAATCTTTATTGAGTATGATTATTATAAAAAGCATCGCAAGTGAAACATCCGGCTTCATTCCAAATAGAATTGGAGGTACAATCTGATGAAGTATAGCACCTATGGCAAGCAATATTGAATTTATTATCATTTTTTTTAAGTTCATTTTTTACACCTTCCCTATTTAATATAAAATATGTTTATGTATCAATGCATATCTAAAATTTGGCAATTAAAAAAACCGTCCTATAAAAATAGGACGGAATATCCGCGGTACCACCTAAGTTATGCACTTTATGCATCTCTTGTTTCAGGCACTAACATGCCCTATCCATTATAACGTATGGCAAACGGTAACTACTACTCTCGATTGATTTCGATTTACTCCTCTCGGGTCCATTCACAATGCATCAAAGTATCCGGATTCCACCATCCCAGACTCTCTTAAACTAAATGTCACAGCTACTCTTCCCTGTCAAAAGATTTAATTTTATTGATATGATAGTATCACTTATTTTATAAATTGTCAATACAATATTCAAGCATTTTTTAAGAAAATACTTATTCGTGAATTAGTCCTTTGTAGTTATTATTCTAAATCTGCTCTTGTAAGCATCCGACCTGGAAATTGCATATTGAATAATGCCGCCATCCTTGTCATAAGTGATAATGTGAGTCACTGAAATAGGATCATCTTCTTTTAAATTAAGATAAGTTGCCTCTTTTATATCTGCCCTTCTAATTTCTATATTTTTATCTTCTTTATATGGAATAACATGATTTTCTTCAAGCATCCTAAAAAGGGAGTGATCTGTAAAATCAACATCCACCAAATTCGGACACACCTTCAGCGGAATATAATCATCCGCTATAGAATATAAGTTATCATTCACATATCGAAGTCTTTTCAAATGAAATGCCATGTCGGTTTTAGGCATATTTAATCGGATAGCCACATCCGATTTTGGAAATTCAATTGTCTGCTGAAGCACACGGCTTTTAGTGAATTTCCCCACTGAATTTAAAATACTATATAAGCCAAGTCCATTATGGCTGGCATCAGAATAATCTATAGGAACTTTGTTTCCAACATAAAATGTACCTTTCCCTTGAATTCTCACAATTATGTTTTCTGTTTCCAGCTCTTCCAACGATTTTCTTATAGTCGGCCTGCTTGCATTAAATGTATGAGATAATTCACGCTCACTTGGAAGAGGTGAATAATATTCCATATTTGAAAAATAAGATATCATCTTGTTTTTAATCTCCAAATACAATGGAATACCTGTTCTTTTCATATACAACTCCTCCCTTTTATTAAACACTACTATGAGCCAATTTTAATAATAATATATTTATACAAAATCATCAAGCACAAATACACAAGTGTACATAATCCAGCTTTTCATATTATACCACTGGTATACTATAGTACTTCATATGTTATATAGCTTTATACCTGCAATTTATGTCATTTTACAATTTCTATGTTGAAGTACATATTTATCTATGGTATAATATGTTTACCATTGGTAATATATTTTGAATGGAGGTAAATATTTTATGAAAATTAAAACACCATTTTTAGTGGTAAATCCCAAGTCTTATCTATATGGAAAGCAATCTTTGGATTTAGCATTATATGCCGATAAAATCGCAGTTGAAACAGGTATAGAAATTTTCTTTACATGTCCTTTTGCAGATATACGCTATATCAAAAGCAGCACCAACAATTTAATTGTAACTGCACAGCATATGGAGGCCTTGAAACCCGGCCCTGGCATGGGACATGTACTCCCTGAGTCATTAAAAGAAGCTGGTGCTGGTGCAATTTTTCTAAATCATGCTGAAAATCCAATGACATTAACCGAACTGTTTAAAACTATCCAGCGAGCACATGAATTAGATATGATTGCCATTGTATGTGCTGACTCTGTAGTTGAAGGTACTTCAATCTCAAAGATGAAGCCAGACATTATTTTATGCGAACCTACAGAATTAATTGGTACAGGAAAAGTTGCCGATAATAGCTATGTAATCGAAACCACATCAAAAATCAGACAAATTGATCCAACCATACTGGTAATGATAGCTTCTGGTGTTACAACCGCAGAAGATGTATATAACGTAATAAAGCTTGGTGCCGATGGTACAGGAGGAACCAGTGGTATCCTTAAAGCACCCGATCCAAAACAGCGCATAAAAGAATGGGCAAATGCAATGTTAAAAGTAATACACGATCGAGATTAATTCATATTGGAGGTTATAATTATGAGTATTTATAGAGAACAGATTAATTTGACATCTCACGGTAAAACTCCCAGTTTCTTCGACATCACATCTTCCGTAAAAAAAATAATCACAGCAAGCAAAATTCAGAACGGTATTTGCGTTATTATATCCCCGCATACTACATGTTCCGTATTCTTTGAAGAATTTGTCCATGACTATACCAAAGACGGCGATGAATTTCTTCAGGCCGACCTAAATAATGTTCTTCAAAAGATCATTCCAGACAATGTCGCAGAAGGACAATATAATTATCCCGGCAAAAAACACTATGAAGCTGTTGCATCGTGGACAAATGCATATACCTATCTTCCTAACGGTGATCGTTCTGCTCTGCTTAACTGCGACGCTCACCTAAAAGCAACCTTGCTTGGTTCAAGCCAGACATTTGAAGTTTATAACGGAAGCTTGGGCGTTGGTACAACAGGCTATATATATTTTGTAGATTTTGACCGCACAAGATCCCGCTCCCGCACGTGCAAGGTAATACTTTTAGGTGAATAGTATAATTATAAATAACGAGGTGGTAAAAAATGTTAATCAATTCAAAAGAGCTGTTATTACATGCTAAAAAAAATCATTACGGAGTTCCTGCACCAGATTTTCTGGATCTGGATTCTGCTAGAACATTTGTTCAAACTGCAGAGGAATTAGACAAACCTATCATTTTGTCCTTTGCACAAGCCCATAGAAGCGTGATTTCTTTGGAAGAAGCCGCGTTTGTTGGAAAATTCATGGCCGAAAGTGTTAAAGTTCCAATTGTGTTGCATCTTGACCACGGTAAAGATATCGACTACATTAAATATGCCATTGAACTTGGCTTTACCTCTGTTATGATTGATGCATCAATGAAAAGCTTTCGAGAAAACGTAGAAACAACTAAAGAAGTTGTTAAATTGGCACACCTTAACAAAGTAACTGTTGAAGCAGAAATTGGACATGTTGGTCAGGGTGAAAATTACAGCAATCCCGAAAAAACCGATTCGATATATACAACTTCCAGAGAAGCTGTATCCTTTGCACAAAAAACCGATATAGATTCTCTGGCGGTCTCTATAGGTACTGCCCATGGTATTTATAAGAACAACAAAAAACCAGTATTGAATTTCGAAAGGCTTCATGAATTAGCGGAAGCTGTAAAAATCCCATTGGTTCTACACGGCAGTTCCGGTTCCGGAGATGATAATCTTCACAAATGTGCAACAGAAGGTATTTCAAAAATCAACATTTTTACAGATTTTCTAGTCGGAGCAATGAAAGAAATAAATACCGTAAATCCGAATGATTTCATTTCACTAAAAAAAGCGTCCAACCAAGGAATGGCAAACGTTCTTAAACATTATTTCAAAGTTTTTTCTAAATAGCTGCACATGACTTCATGTCAGCAAGTGTCTTAAAAATATGCATTTGCTGACATGGATCATTTATATTTTTGAACTTAAACTTTGTTTATTTTTGGAAAATATCTCTTTGTAACAGTAGTTTATTATGTCACTTCTCTTTATTATTCCAATAAATATCTCATTGTCATCCAATACAGGTACAAAATTTTGATTCACTGCAAGTGATACCAGGTCTTTCATATCAGAATTTATATGAACCGGGTTATTCTTCATATGTCTCGGTACATCTCTCAAATGAACTTTGCTTGTATTTTTAAAATTAAGATCAGGAGTATTTTTCAACTTCCAAAGAAGATCGCCTTCTGTAACTGTTCCAACATATTTTCCGAATTTGTCTATAATGGGAATTGCCGTATATCTGTGCGCTTCCATTCTCTCAAGTATTTGTCTCATTGTTGAATCCAGACTTTCATAAACAATATCTTTCTTGGGAGTAAGAAAAAATGCTATATTCATAGTATATAATTCTCCTTGTTTTGTATTTTGACATTAGAGGCATTTAACGGAATCAGAAGAATAAAAAGTTAAATTAAATGTTTCCTCGAATTTAGGGAAGCTCGTAACTTCCCCAAATCAAAGAATTTAAAATATACACCACATCATCTTGAGCATTCAGCCTCAACCTGAAGCAATTTATTCAACACATCTTCTATATTATCTTCCTGCTTGTCATCTATTTCCGTATTGCCTTCCGATATAGAATCCAGTGCAATTTTCAATCCTTTAGTAATATTGCTTATTTCATCTAGCGTTAGTAACATGAGTATGTTTTCCTTCATAATTAACAGCCCCCTTTACCTAACCTAATAATTTTAATAGAACATTGATTTGCAATAAATGACAAGTGTTTTGTCTACCTCACTTGTCATTTAACATATATATAATCAATATTGTATTTTCAAAAGTACTTTTTAAGTTCTTGCTATAAAATCATAATATTCTTCCAGCATATATTTTGTGTACTTCTTTCTTCCCATAAGCCTGAATATTATATCTGAACTTTTATATCCTTCTTTATATAATTTATATTCCTTCAGAAGTTTTTTTAGCATACCCTTGTTTATCTGAAGAAGCTTTACCAGCTCATCCAAGGTATAAAACTTCCTATTCAGTATTTTTTCAAGCTTATCCTGCATCTCAAGCTTGTACTCTAAATCAACCCGTCTACTTTTATGCGGTCCAGATTTTCCTCTATGGTGTTCTGGACAAAGATACCTAAAATTCAAAGGGAAATCGACTCCCCCCTGGCTTCTATAAACTATGTGATGTTTGTCTGCTAGTTTACCGCAAATTTCGCATTTCAGCAATAGGCCGCCTCCTAAACTTTTAAAATTATATATAGCTATATCATGATAAAATACTTAATTTACTTTATTATAACATAGGTTAGATGCAATTTCACTTATAATTATTACATTTTTAGTTTACAATATACATGTTTTACAAAATATTAATTTGTAGAATTTATTTCTTATATTCCTTTATATATCCCTTCATGTAAGCTGCGAGAAGCCTCTCAAGGTCTTCAACCTGTTTCTTCAATTCACTTCCTATATCTGTATCTGCAACTCTTTTTCTCTTTGCCGAATGCTCAAGGATTACAGTTGAAGATATAATGTCCCTGTCATTTTCAACTGCATCTTTTATTGACGTAAACGGCTCGTGGGACGTAAGAAGAAATCCATATGAATTGTATATAAGAGTATATCCTGCTATTCCTGTCTGTGGTTGATATGCTTTGCAGAATCCTCCATCAATTACAAGCAGCCTGCCTCCGGCTTTTATTGGACTTTCACCATCTTTTGTCTTTACCGGAACATGTCCATTTATTATATGTGAATCTTCCGATAAAAGGTCAAAATCACAGAGTATTCTTCTGCAGACTTTTTCGTCATCCCTATACTTGTAATAAGGAATTTTTTCTTCATAGTGAGCTTCACTATCATTTACAAAGTATCTTTCGAATGTTGTCATTTTTTTCTTTCCAAACAGTGGTGAATCTTTACCGCACCACATATACCAGAGCATATCCATGCTGTTTTTTTTCTTTCTTATATCATCCTTTTCAAAATACGCATCCCGTATTATTATATCGCATTTGTCCAGAAAACTTTTCCCGCTATACGTAAATCCATCTATTTTTATCCTCTTGAAACTTCCATCTTCATTTAATGGTATACAGCCATGATACATAAGATTGGAATTGTAGACAAGATACATTTTTCCCTTGTCATACAAAAATTTTATATGCTTCTGAAGTTTTTCACTGTTTACAAAGGATTTAGTAATCTTTCTTATAAGACAATTCTCCCTATCGGTCAATTTGTATGGATCCTCCCAATCTATCGTAGGGAAATTTATATCATTTAATTCATAAGTCTTATCCTCAATTTTTATCAGACCTTCCTTTTGATTCACCCTATGAAGAAGAAGCCTGTCATCCATCTTAAATTCCGGATGCTTTTTTATTATATTTCCTTCAAGTTTGAACTGTATCACCGATATAGCTTTGTGCATTTTTGCAAACAAGAGCAGATCATTTCTAGCAATATCCTTATCTATAGTTTTTGGCATGAAGTTCTTACATGAATCATTATCGTAAAATTCCATGGCAAAGGTTGCAAGAGGAAGCATGTTTATTCCATATCCGTCTTCCACAGTATTTAAATTTGCATACCTTAAAGATATCCTGAGTACATTTGCCACACAAGCCTCGCATCCCGATGCCGCTCCCATCCACAACACATCATGATTTCCCCACTGGACATCAACTGAATGATGTCTAATTATAGCATCCATTATTATTTCGGCTCCAGGTCCCCTGTCATATATGTCACCTATTATGTGAAGCCTGTCTACAGCAAGGTCCTGTATAACTTTGGAAATTGCTATTATAAATTCATCGGCTCGTCCTATATTTACTATAGTACGTATTATTTCCCTGTAATAAGCTTTTTTATCTATCTTATCACCCTGCTCATGCAAAAGCTCTTCTATTATATATGCAAAATCTCGAGGCAGCGCTTTTCTTACTTTTGAACGTGTATATTTGGAGCATACATTCTTACACAATTGTATGAGTTGATACAATGTCATAGAATACCATTTATTCAAGTCGCCGCATTCTCTTTTTACAATTTTCAATTTTTCTTCCGGATAATATACTATAGTTGCCAACTGCGACTTTTGTGTTGAGGTAAGCTCGTTTAAAAACACTTCATCTATTTTTCTTTTTATTACTCCTGATGCATTTCTAAGAACATGAGTAAAAGACTGGTATTCACCATGTATGTCACTTATAAAATGTTCGGTTGCCTTAGGCAAGTTAAGTATTGCCTGTAAATTTATTATTTCCGTGCTCGCACTTGATATTGTAGGATATTCTTTAGAAAGAAGTTTCAAATATCTTAAGTCTTTCTCGATGGATTTATCAGTTAAATCATTCAATGACATGATTATTTTCTCCTCATAAAATTGATTTAGTATTGCTCTTATTATTCATAACCTGTTATATTAATTATAATACATGATGATATTATTGTATAGCAAATTGTTGTAATTAGTGTAGTACATTTGTCTATGAATCATAAAAAAATACCCATTGAATAAATCAATAGGCATAATTATATATTTAATTATAAGATTGTGGGCGATTAACTCTCAGATTCAACTAAATCTAAAAGTCATTCATCATGAAACTATTATACTATATTTTTTTATCTGTATCAACATGTTTTTTCATTATTATATAATATTTTTCAAATAAAAATAGTACAGTTGTCTAACCCTGTACTATTTTTATTTCAGTTATATTTTGCCTATTTGTCTATACCTGCAACTTCATAACCAGCTTCTTCAATCGCTGCTTTTATGTCAGAATCATCTATTTCCGATGCAGACTTTATAACAGCTTTCTTGCTGGCAAGGTCAACTTTAGCACTTGATACACCTTCTATTGACTCCAAAGCCGACTTGACATGCTGGACACAATGCTGACAACTCATCCCTTCAACATGAACAGTTTTTTTCATTTTATTATTGAAAAACATAAAACTATCTCCCTTCATTTTATAAATATTATTTATTTAATCATACAATAATGTGTATTGGTTAAATACTAGGTTTGAATTTTTTAAGTCTAAGTGCATTTAAAAGCACCGACACAGAACTGAAACTCATAGCAAGTGCTGCTATCATCGGATTTAAAAGAGGGCCTCCAAATATAAACAGTATGCCCATTGCGATTGGAATTCCAAGTGTATTGTATCCAAACGCCCAAAAAAGATTTTCCTTTATATTTTTTATGGTTTTTCTGCTTAAGTCTATAGCTGTAACCACATCTAAAAGATCACTCTTCATAAGAACTATATCTGCAGATTCAATTGCTATATCAGTTCCCGAACCTATTGCCATACCTATGTCGGCCTGTGCAAGAGCAGGTGCATCATTTATACCATCCCCAACCATTGCAACCCTTTTATTTTCGCTTTGAAGCTTCTTAACTTCTGCAGCTTTATCTTCCGGCATTACCTCTGCAAGTGTTCTATCCACTCCTGTCTGTCTTCCTATTGCATCGGCAGTGTTTTTATTGTCCCCAGTCATCATCACAACTTCAATTCCAAGTGAATGAAGTTTGTCTATAGCCCTTTTACTTGTATTTTTTACAGTATCAGCTACTGCCAGTATTCCTATAACTTTTCCATCTACGGCAGCATACATTGGAGTTTTTCCATCGGATGACATATCATACGCCTTATTTTCAATGCTGGAAACATCAACATTATTGTCGTCCATCAGCTTCTTATTTCCAAGCAGCACACTCTTTTTCTTAATTACGGCCTGAATTCCTCGTCCTGACAGGGCTTTAAATGAATCTATTTTATAAAATCCTGTTTTTCTTTTCTCTGCTTCTTTTACAATAGCCTCTCCCAGTGGATGCTCTGATGCAGCTTCACAAGATGCTGCAATTTTCACAAGGTAGTCTTCATTTATTCCTTCAACAGGAACCACATCTGTAATCTTCGGTTTTCCTTCAGTTATGGTACCAGTTTTGTCAAGCACAACGGTTTGTATTCTATGTGCCGCTTCAAGTGCCACTCCGCTTTTTATAAGTACTCCATTCTCGGCACCTTTGCCTGTTCCAACCATAATTGCCGTCGGAGTTGCAAGTCCAAGTGCACAAGGGCATGCAATTACAAGTACCGATATAAATATTGTTGTTGAAAATACAAAAGATTCTCCGTATAATAGCCATCCAGCAGCTGCTATAACAGCAAGACCTATGACAACAGGTACAAAATATCCCGCAACAACATCCGCCAGCTTTTCTATAGGAGCTTTTGATTCTTGTGCTTCTTCAACAAGTTTTATTATCTGTGCAAGCACAGTTTCACTGCCGATTTTAGTAGTTTTATACTTTATAAAACCATATTTGTTTATACTTGCTCCTATAACTGTATCTCCAACCTTCTTTTCTGCAGGTATGCTTTCTCCCGTAAGCATTGATTCATCAATAGATGTATTTCCTTCTACGATTTCGCCATCTACAGGTATTTTCTCACCGGGCCTTACAATAACGATATCTCCCGTTTTTACTTTATCAACGGAAATCTTAACCTCCTTTTCGTCCCTCATTACATTCGCAGTTTTAGGAACAAGATTCATAAGCTTTTTTATAGCCTCGGAAGTTTTCCCTTTTGCCAGTGATTCAAAATATTTTCCCAAAGTTATAAGAGTAAGAATAACTCCAGCCGATTCAAAATACATATGATACTGCACTCCACTTAAAAATGTCCTTGCTACAGAAACAAAACTGTATATAAATGCTGCAGATGTTCCTATAGCTATAAGAGAATCCATATTTGGGTTTTTCATAAAAAGTGATCTAAAACCCACTATAAAATATTTTCTTCCTGTGATCATAATTGGTATAACAAGCGCAAGTTGTATGATTCCGTAAATTCTAACATGCCTCATTGGATCCAGATATTCTGGAAGCATAAGTCCAAATTGTTCCAATATCATAGGTACCATAGCTACAATCAAAAGGGGAACTGCAAATATAGCCGACATTACAAACCTCTTTTTCAAATTTGCAATTTCCATGCTTTTTCTCTTTGCATCGTCGTCCATAGCTGATCCATCAAGTGCCTTGTAACCTGACTTGCTTATGGATTTCTTTACATCTGTAATTACATCTTCATCTGAATCAAAACTTAACTTCAATTTTTCAGTTGCAAAATTAACATTCGCCTCACAAACACCATCTACCTTAAGTGCGGCCTTTTCAACAGCTCTTGCACATGCTGCGCAAGTCATTCCCTGTATTTTCAAAGTTACATCTTCCAATTTTATCCCTCCCTGTAAAATTATCAGTCAAGAAGTTTTTTTAAAAGGTTCATTATTTCATCGACCTTTTCTTCACCTTTGTTATTTAAAAAAGCATCCTTCACACAATTATCCAAGTGTTGTCTCAGTATCATAAGATTGGCCCTCTTTAAAAGCGCTTGAGCCGCAATTATTTGATTAGATATATCTATACAATACCTCCCCTCTTCAATCATTTTTATTATTCCATCAATTTGTCCTTTTGATGTCTTCAACGCCTGAAGAGCTTTCTTTTTATCTTCATTCATACAACAATCCATGAAAACCTCCCCACCCCTGTCGGGTGTATATTTTTTAAAAATATAAATTTAAACAATTAATTGTTTAAATTTAATCTAATTAAAAATGAAAATCATTTATATTTATATTATAACACCTTTATCAAAAATTTCATAGTTTTATTTATATATATAAACGGAACTTCCTACTTTAACATATTGATTCAATATAGCTATGTCGTCATTATCCATGGCTATGCATCCATAAGTCCAGTCAGTTTTTGTTCCACCTCCATGGATTCCTATCTCGCCTCCAAGAGCTGTATGCCATGGCGGCATTCTTCTGTCATCAATTGCACTTTTTATCTCATTGTAGGTTACTTTTCCTATCATATTTTTTTTAAGCCCTCTTTCAGCATCATCTACATTAGGATAACTTATGCCAAAAAAATATTTGTACTTGCTATTTGTATTTATGTAACATACATAATAATTCCCCTCTGGGGTCTTGCTATCACCCTCTTTTTCCTTAGGACCACTTTTTTGTTGTCCGAGACCTATTTTAAACCTTCCAATAATTTTTTTATCTCCATAAAGTTCAAGAACCTTTCGTGACTTAAATATTTTTAATGATACATTAGCAAAATTTTGCTTTGTTTCATTAAAAAATATTTTATTTTTTGTTTTCTCATAACTTATTTTTTGAGAATTATTTTGGCTCTTGCTTTCCTTTACGTAATTTCTAACAGACATTCCCGACACAAGTATCATAAGAAGCAAGCCAAACACCAAAAATATAATTGGAGAAATTTTGCCTTTATTTTTCACATCATCACCCAGTTTCATTAAAATAAATATTTGAAGCTACTCCGTTCCAACAACTGATTTCATCCAATTCTTAACGCCCATTCTTTTTTCATAACGGACACAATCGTCATAATATTTATTCATCTTTTTATTATATTCCTTCATCTTGCTGTTGTACTGTTCAATTTTATGATTGTACTTAATCACTTTTTGATTCCAGCCTTTACTATCTTTTTTCCCAGATGACACATCCTTTTTCAATTCTGCCATTTGATTTTTGATTTTTATAATATCATTTTCAATTCTATACAATTCTTTTTTTTGATTGCTCAGCATGCCCTGCATATCCTGTATGTTTATCGAATTCTGAGATGAATCTTTTATTTGAATATCAACCAAATCGGCGATAATAACAATAGAAAAAATAATAGTTATAACTGCTACCTCAATTATAATACTTTTTATTTTTTTCATAAACAACCTTTCCAAACATATTTTTATATAACTTTATTATTTAAAAATATGCATGTTATTATCACCTTATTATTATATTAAAAAGCTTTACACATTATTTTTTATATTTTCATGTACAAGTTTTAAAATACAATTCAATTTTTCAATTGATATTTGCCCCGGTGCAGAGGATTTTCCTGATGATGCAAAAGTTATATCAGAACCAAATATTTCACCTGAAAATCTGCTTACCAACCCCATACCTCCCATTGATATTGTTACAACCGGAATATTCTCGTGCTGCCTCTTCATCTCACAGCCTGCCTCAAGAAGTGAAAGGACATCCTGAGGTATTACAGGCATTACTGCGATTTTGCATATGTCAGCTCCAAATTCACATTCAAGATTCAATCTTCTTAAAATTTCACTCTTTTCAGGTGTACTTTCAAAATCATGATTTGAAAGTACAACCTTCAAGGAATTTTGGTGTGCCATGTTCACCATGGATTTCACATCGCAGTTAAACAATTCAATGTCGATTATATCGGCAATTTTTGAGAGTATAACATTTTTGTTTAGTTCTGCATAAAATTGTTGTTTTACTTTTTTATTTCCACCCTCTTCAAAGCTTCTGAATGTAAAAATGAGAATCTTTTCCCCAAGTGATTTTTTTATTTCCCCAAGTACATTTATTACTTCACTTATATCATCCACATTTTCAAAAAAATCCGCACGCCATTCCACAATGTCACACTCTGCACTTCTTAGAACAGCTGCCTTGTGCAGCAGACTGTCTTTTGTAACACAAGTCATAGGAACACACACCTTCGGAATTCCATCCCCTATTTTAACCTTCCCGACTTCCAAGAATTTTTTCAATCGTTTCTCACTCCTCCAACTATATTCAAAATATTTTGCACTGTACTATTTAGATCAGTATTATTTACCTTAAAATCACAATATTTATTGTATATTTCATACCGCTCCTCAAATAACTGATTCACATTTTTGGCATTGTTTTTCAAAAGAGGTCTGTTTTCAGCATCTATATCTTCTATTATTCTTTGAACAGGTCTATCTATGAAAATTATTATGCCATTTTTTTTTAGCATGGACATATTTATATCGCGTTTTATGATCCCGCCCCCCGTGGATATCACAGCATTTCTTTTTGCACTGGCTTTTTTCGTAATTATTGTCTCAATATCCCTAAAATATTTTTCTCCTTTACTAAAAATCTCAGATATCTTCATATTCTCATTTTTCTCAATACAGATGTCAAGATCAATAAATTCTCTGTTGATTTGTAATGCGAGCTTGCTTCCCACGGTTGTTTTTCCACATCCAGGCATGCCTATAAGCACCAAATTTTTTTCATTACCCATCACTTACATATCACTTCCCAAAGATTTTGAAATTTGAGCATAAACTTTATCAATTACTGAAATATCAATATTAACATCATTCCATACATTGTGTGATGCTGCATTCTGGGCTGCCAGCATATAAAGTCCATTTACTGTTTTAAGTCCGAGCTCAGAGGCCATTTTCAAAAAAAGCGTGTTTTGTGGATTATATATAAGATCCACTGCAGTATCAAACTTTTCAATAATCTTTCTATCCACTGCGCTTTTGTCCACATCAGGATACATTCCACATGGTGTACAATTTATTATTACATCACATCTGCTTAAATTTTCAATATCATCATAGGATAGAACCTCAAAACCATTTTGTTTGAATTTTTGAGGATTTCTGCTTACATATTTTATGTCTCCTGCTCCTTCATCCATCAAATACTTTTCCACCGCCTTTGAAACTCCTCCGGTACCAAGAATTACAATCTTGCTTCCATATACAGGCACATCATACTTTTTGAGAGTAAGTCCAAACCCATAATAATCTGTATTATAACCCTCAAGTATTTTTCCCGAAAATTTTATTGTATTTACAGCTCCTATTTTTTCTGCTTCTTCTGAAAGTCTATCAAGATAGGGAATGACATCTATCTTATAAGGTATTGTTACATTCAGCCCACTGCATTTTAATACTTTAAATGCAGCAAGTGCTTCCTGGATATTTTCTCTATCAATTTCAAACAAATTATACGCACCCTTAAGCCCTATTTCTTTCGATAAAAAATCATTTATTACAGGAGAAAAACTATGTCCAAGTTTTTCTCCAAGAAGTCCATAAAAATTACCCACTTTAAATCCTCCTTTAATATTTATTCCAAAATATTTCCAATTGACACTTTAAATCTTCTTTTGAATTCACCACGGAACTTTTCTGCCAATCCTGTGGAAATAACCTTCTATACTGAGATGTCAGAAATCTTCTATCCAGAAGAAGTATAATACCTTTGTCATCTTTAGTTCTTATTACCCTGCCGCCTGACTGAAGTACTTTGTTCATTCCAGGATATGTATAAGCATATTCATATCCGCAGCCATTTTTATCATCAAAATACTTTTTTATAATATTTCGTTCGATACACAGTTTAGGAATGCCTACACCTATTATAATAGTTCCAATAAGTTTATCTCCCTTAAGATCAATCCCTTCCGAGAACATTCCACCCAAGACTGCAAACCCAATGAATGTACCGCCGCTGTAATTGAAATTATCCATAAAATCTCTTTTTTCATCAAAATTCATATCAGGTTTCTGAACTGCAGTTTTTATATTATGATACTTTTCTATAAAAGTATCATATACATTATTCATATAGTTGTAGGACGGAAAAAACACAATATAATTTCCCATTCTGCAGGATACGGCTTCCATTATATATTCCGATATCGGATCAATGCTTCCCTCCCTGAACTTATATACTGTATTAATTCTGCTCGATATTAGAATTTTTCTGTTTTCTGGATCAAATGGAGAACCAAGTGTAATATTGTAATCTTCTCCACTTCCGCCCAGAATATCCTTGTAATATCTCATTGGAGAAAGTGTTGCTGAGAAAAGTATCGATGCCTTTGCCCTTTCCATTGCCTCATCAAGAAGGTTCGATGGATCAAGACATAATATTCTTACAATCAAATCACCCTTTACTGCTTTTATATAAGTTACAAAATTTTCACTATAAAACTCATAAATTTTTATAAAAGAATTCAAACTGAAATAAAAATCCAAAACTTCATCATATCTACTGTCTTCATGATTTTTTATAATCCAATCTTCCATACAATAGGACACATTTCTACACACTTTATCTAATTCCATCAACTTGTTTTCAACCACAAAATAATTGGATTCAATTTCAGCTTTGTTTTTTAACTTGATCATGTAAGAATTTGCAGAATTCAATGTTTTTTTTAACTTTGAGTCCTTTTCTACTATTTTTTTCACATCCATGAACTGTTTTTTGTGTATTTCAGAAGAAAACATATCCCTCGACCTATCTACAAGATTATGAGCTTCATCTACCAGAAAAACATAACTTTCAGAAGTTTCATCAAAAAATCTTCTAAGATAAACTAGAGGATCAAACGCATAATTATAATCACATATTACTAAATCACACATTAATGCAATATCAAGTGAAAATTCGAAAGGACACACTAAAAATCGTCTTGAAAATTCCAGTATAGTCTCTGTATCCAGCAAATCATTTTCTCTTATTATATCAAATATTGCATCATTTACCCTATCATAATGTCCTTTTGCAAATTTACACTCCTCAGGATTGCAATCAACCTTTTCCTGAAAACACAATTTTTCTTTGGATGTAAGTACAAGTGTCTTCAATCTGAGCCCCTGCTCTTCCATCATACTTACAGTTTGCTCCGCCGCTGCTCCATTTATATTTTTTGAAGTAAGGTAAAACATCTTTGTCATAAGTCCAAGCTGCATGGCCTTCAACGCTGGAAATATAGTAGATATTGTCTTTCCTATTCCTGTGGGTGCCTGTATAAAAAGCCGTTTGCCTGCCTTTATAGTATTGTATACTGTTTCGGCCATTTTTCTCTGTCCCGGTCTGTACACCCCAAATGGGAATTTCAAGCTTTCAATTGATGAATTTCTTATATAAATCCAGTTTTTGCTGAACTTAGCCCATTTATAATACGAATGAATAGCTCCCAGAAAAAATTTTTCAAGTTCTCCAAAATCAAACTTTTTCTTTATAAACTTGGTATTGTCATTTTTTATATTATAGTAAGTAAGCTGAACATATATTGACTTTAGACCATTCTGCAAAGCATACATATATGCATAACACTGGGCCTGTTTCATATGAAGTGGATTGTAGTTTTCATATATATTTTCAAGAGGAACAGCAGTAGACTTTATTTCGTCTATTACAGTACAGCCCTTTTCTACTATTATTCCATCTGCACGTCCCTCTACTATAAATTCGAAATCTTTATAAATTACTTCTTCTTTTAAAAACACTTCACATTCATAGTTCAATATATTTTCATCGCAGGTTGCCTTACTTTCATATTGCTTTTGAAGTTTCCTGTGTACTTTGGTCCCTTGAACGGCCCTAACATTACTTGTAAACGTACTGCTTAAATTTCCACTTCTAAATATAAATTCTACAAGATTTCTCACCGACAGCCTTATCCGATTTTCATCATCATTCATGATATCAACTCTTTCAGTTACATAATATCTTATTTTACTATATAATGAATCGTCACTATTTTGCAATATATATAGAATATAAAAAACATATATAGTATAATTAAATTAATTATTAATAAAGTAAACTTTTCATTAATACAATCGATAAAGATATGTATGGCTTTTTTAGTTGTACATTTAATATATATGGGGAGGTAAGGCATGAACAGCTCAAAAAAACTAGTATTTTCTTTCTTCATTTCGACATCTCTGATAGCTGCTAACTCTTTTGCATATAAAAATAATGTCCATGCTTCTGGATTTACACCAAACATACAAAGTTCGGCTTATACAAGTGTTGGAAATATATTTTCAAAATGTGGATATACAGGCCAGTGTACTTGGTTTACATACGGAAGGGTACTTGAAAAACTTGGAATTTCACTACCTTCTGAATTTTACGGAAATGCAATAGACTGGTGGTATGCAAATGCAAGGGATGGTATTTATTCTTATGGAACAGAGCCCAGAGCAAACTCAATAGCTGTATGGAGCGGAGGTTCAAAAGGATATGGTCATGTAGGATTTGTAGAACAGGTTTCAGGCGGAGTCGTTTATTTAAATGAAGGTAACTTCAACATAAGGGGGTCTTATGACGGAAGCGTAAAACAACTGACAAATGCTCAGATGCAAAATCGTGGAAATATATTTTTAAAAGGTTACATATATCTAGGTAGCTCGTCACAAAATCCTTCGTCGACTCAGCCTCAAGTAACACATACCGATCTCAAGACAGGGATTGTACATGTATCAAGTTCTGGCGCTTTAAACGTAAGAAACGGTGCAGGAACTTCATTTTCTGCAATTGGAAGTCTTAAAAACGGCCAGTCCGTTGAAATTGTGGGATCGGTTGGAGACTGGTATAAAATAAAATACAACTCCAATTATGGCTACGTAAGTTCCAGTTACATAAGTGGAAGTTCCATACTGGGATCTTCATCTTCATCTTCATCTTCAAAAGAAGGATATGTAAAATTATCAAATGCTTCTTCGGTTTTGAACTTTAGAAATTCTCCAAATGGTTCAGTTATAGGAACTCTGCCAAACGCTACAAAAGTTACAATACTTGGCTCAAGCAGCGGATGGTACAAAATTTCTGCTGCAGGTAAAACTGGATATGTTTCTGCAAATTATATTTCATCTTCACCGCAGAATACAACCTCAAGTACTTCAAAAAGCAGTCAATCCGTTTCAGGTACAGTAAAGCTATCAAATGCTTCTTCGACTTTGAATCTTCGTACAAGCCCTTGGACTGGACGAGTAATAGCTTCACTTTCAAACGGTACAAAAGTTACACTACTCAGCAAAAGCGGATTGTGGTATAAAGTTTCTGTTGCAGGTAAAACCGGATATGTACATTCCGACTATATAAGACTATAAGAGAAGGGCGGTCACATCAACATATTTCTTATGTTACTGTGGCCGCCCCTTTATAAAATACTTTTTCCTTATATTGTTACGAATTTATATTGTATTTCATCTTCAAAGCAAGTTTATCCAAAAGTTCATCCTTTGTTGAACCATCTCCTGGAAATACAACAGCCGAATTCAAAAGCTGATACTTTAAATACTTTTCATCTGTTTTTACTAACTCCTCATAGATATGATCCATTTGTTTTATCCTATGCCCGGCTTCCTTTTTCCCGCACTTCGGCATTACCGCTATAAATGTTGATAATCCATATTTGGCAAATAGATCCGGAACTTTGAAAATCTCCTTCAAATTTTCATAGATCATGTCCATAAACGAGATATAGCTGTCATTTATATCTATCTTTCTCTCAGATTTATCCACACCAAATTTTACAAGACCCGACATTACAATAGATACTTCTGTATTTTCATTTTTCGCTCTTTCTATTTGTTTGATTATATACTCTTGAAAATTCAAGTATTTAATTTCACCATTCTCGTGATTTTTCTTATAGTGTTTTACAATATTTCCTACTCTTTCAACCAGCATCTTTGAATTAAAAGGTTTTAAAATGTACTCTGAAGTCCCTTCTTTTATGCACCTTATAAAATCTTCCCTAGTATTAAGCTTTGTAAGCACCATTACAGGAATATCAATTTCCTTTGCCTTTATTTTCTTTAATATATCAAACCCATCTTCTCCAACAAGTCCAACTTCCAATATTATAAGAACAATATCCTTTTTATTATCTGAAAGTTTGTTGAAAAAATCAAAAGAATTAGCAGATTCATACACTTCGAAACCGACTTCTTCAATAGTATTCCTTATCCTGTATCTCACATAAGCCATATCATCCAAGATTATAACTTTATCCATAATTAATTCATCCTATTATAAATATTTTTTAACATACATTTATTTATCGAATGCTTGCAACAAATTTTAATAGCTTTTCAAATAAAATTAGAGTAATCCTCCATCAACGGTCAAAACCTGACCTGTTATATATTCGGAAGATTTACTGCATAAAAAAACAACAGCATTGCTTATTTCTTCAGGTTTTGCAAACCTTCCAAAAGGTATCTGCTCCTCAAGTTCAATTTTTTCCGAAGGTGAAAGCCATCTGTTCATATCGGTATCTACAACTCCTGGAGCTACTGCATTGATTCTTATATTGGAAGGTGCCATCTCTTTGGCCAGCGACTTTGTGAATAAATTCACCCCTGCTTTCACTGCAGAATATACACTTTCACATGAAGCTCCTACATTTCCCCATATTGAAGATATGTTGACTATGACACCTGATTTTTTCTCCACCATGTATTTCAGCGAACGGTGAGTACAATTCATCACACCTTTCAAATCAACATCGATCATACGGTTCCAGTTCTCTTCCTTCATATCAATAAAAAGTCCTACTTCAGAAATCCCTGCATTGTTTACAAGTATGTCTATTTTGCCTGTACTTTGAACGGCAAAATCAACAAGTTTCTTTGCATCTTCATATATGCTGACATCACCGCCTACAGCATATCCTGTAACTCCACATTTTTTTATCTCCAAAAGAGTCTCGTCAGCATTGGATTTGCTGCTTTTATAGTTCAAAATTACATTTGCTCCACATTTGGCAAGTCCAATAGCCACCGCTCTTCCTATACCTTTTGACGCTCCTGTTACAACAGCTGTCTTGCCGCCCAGATTTTCCACTAAAAATGCACTCCCCGTATAAAATTTAATATTTCAGTTTATATTATACACTATTATTGTATCTTTTAATTTGTTGTGGTATAATTAAAGCACATTAAAAGATAATAACTATTTAATAATATAATTTATTTGGAGGGATTGACAATGGAATTAAAATTTCAAGGAACACCTGTCAACTTGCTTGGCAATACTTTAAAAGTTGGAGATACTGTACCAGACTTCGAGGTAACAGACAATAACTTAAAGCCAATAACACTAAATGATACAAAGGGAGTTAGAATTTTCCTTACAGTTCCATCACTGGATACACCTGTATGCGATCTTGAAACAACAACTTTCAATCAGAAAAGTTCTAAAATACCCGGGGTTACAGTATACACAATTTCAATGGATCTTCCTTTTGCACAAAGCCGCTGGTGTGCTGCAAAAGGCGTTAAAAATGTAATTACTGCATCTGATTACAAGGATAGGAGTTTTGGAAAAAATTTTGGCACTTATGTAGTTGAACTCGGACTTCTTGCAAGAACAGCCTTTGTAGTTGACAGCAACAACAAAATAATCTATGCAAAATATCTTTCTGAAATAACAGATTATCCTGATTATGATGAGATTCTTGAAGCTGCAAAAAAAGCCGTTTAATATTAAAAACAACCCATTCTCTTTATTTGATTTGAACCAAACTATATGATATAATCGAAATTGTAATTTATAAAATAATAATAATGGATGAAGATAATTGAATTTTTAAGACTATTATCTGACAAAGCTCTGGAGAGACTCTATTTGGGCGCCGAAGGTGAAAATCAGTTGTACTGGTGAAACTCTCAGGTAAAAAGGACAGAGATTTTATATATTATTTATGCGACTATATTATAAAATTGATTTTCCAGAGGCTGTATTTCAGTCTCTTTTATTTTTCAAAAAATTACATAAATATAATAATAAGGAGATGTAAAAATGAAAGCAATAATAACTGTACTCGGTCATGACAAGGTTGGAATCATACATGAAGTAACCTCTATACTTTCTAAAAACAATATAAACATTCTTGATATAACACAAACACTCATAAGCGGTTATTTCACAATGATAATGCTCGTGGATACCTCAAATATGTCTGTAGATTTCACTTCACTTAAAAATACACTTGACGAAAAAGCTAAAAAGATCAATGTTTCAATCAAAATACAGAGAGAAGATATATTCACCTCCATGCACGAGATATAATGACAGCATAAATCCATTGTAATAAAATATAGGAGGTTATATTGTAATGATTAATTTTAAAAACATAATGGAAACAATAAACATGATAGAAAAAGAAAACCTTGACATAAGAACCATAACCATGGGAATATCCTTACTTGACTGCATAGATAGTGATGGTAAAAAATGCAGAGATAAAATTTATGACAAGATAACAAAACAAGCTGAAAATCTTGTTAAAACAGCCGAACAGATAGAAGCCGAATATGGAATACCTATAATACATAAAAGAATATCTGTAACTCCAATATCTCTTGTGGCCCAAGCAAGTTCAGACTCAAGTTATGTTGAATTTGCAAAAACTCTTGACAAAACAACCAAAACTCTCGGTATAGATTTTATAGGTGGCTTTTCAGCCCTCGTTCACAAAGGGTACTCAAAAGGCGATAAAATACTTATAGAATCAATTCCAGAAGCACTTGCACAAACAGATAAGGTATGTTCCTCCGTAAACATAGCCAGCACAAAGGCAGGCATAAATATGGATGCTGTAAGGCATATGGGGGAAATAGTGAAAAAAACTGCATATCTTACAAAAGAAAATGAGAGCATAGGATGTGCAAAACTCGTTATATTTGCAAATGCAGTTGAGGATAACCCCTTCATGGCAGGCGCATTTCACGGAGTTGGAGAAGCTGAAAGCATAATAAATGTAGGCGTAAGTGGACCAGGAGTTGTAAAATGTGCTCTCGAGGAAGTTCAAGGCGAAAATTTCAATGTAGTTGCAGAGACTATAAAAAAGACTGCCTTTAAAATAACAAGAATGGGCCAGCTTGTAGCTGCAGAAGCCTCCAAAAAACTAAACGTACCTTTTGGAATTGTCGATCTTTCACTTGCACCAACTCCTGCCGTAGGAGACAGCGTAGCAAGAGTACTTGAAGAAATCGGTCTTGAACATTGCGGCTGTCCCGGTACAACAGCCGCCCTTGCAATGTTAAATGATGCTGTTAAAAAAGGAGGAATCATGGCAGCTTCCCAGGTTGGCGGATTGAGCGGAGCCTTTATACCTGTAAGCGAAGATGAAGGAATGATAGATGCCGTAAATGTCGGTTCATTGAATCTTGAAAAGCTGGAAGCAATGACCTGTGTATGCTCCGTTGGTCTCGACATGATTGGAATACCTGGAGACACTCCCGCTTCAACAATATCAGGCATAATCGCAGATGAAGCTGCAATTGGAATGATAAACTGCAAAACAACAGCCGTAAGGCTTATACCCGTATATGGAAAACATACCGGCGACGAGGCAAATTTTGGAGGACTTCTTGGAAAAGCTCCCATTATGCCCGTAAGCAAATTTTCAAGTCAGGATTTTATAAACAGAGGCGGAAGAATACCTGCACCAATTCATAGCTTTAAAAATTAATACTGCATACCCGGCGGAAAAGTTTTTCTTTTCCGCCTTTAATTATAAAATTTTTATATATTATTTCATGTAAAATGTATTTAGAAACAAGACAAGTAAACGATAATAGATATAGCTGCTATATATTGCTAATTTAATTAATAATAACGGAGCGTGAGCAATATGCAATTAAATAAAAAGTTATTACTGATAAGTGAATTAAAACCCGGAATGATACTTGGAAAAGACATCATATTTGAAAACAAAACACTTCTTGCTAAAGATAATTACATAAATGAATCTATAATTGAAAAGTTAAAACAAAATTATATTGTAGACAAGGTAGAAATATATCTTGAGGATGATTCCGGTGAGCCTCTTATAATACAAAATAAATCAATTGAAAAAATTCAGCTTACATTTAACAGATTTTCTTCAAATTTGGAGAAAATATTCAACAAAATATCAAACTTAAAAACTCCCGAGATAAATGAAATACGAGTATTTTCAGAAAAAATACAACAGGAATTTGATTCAACAGGTGCAGTCATAAAGAACATAGTATTCTACGGCAGTGGTAATGATACAATATATAGGCACAGCATAAATGTAGCAGCTATGAGCTTCATACTAGGGAAATGGCTTAAACTTGATGAAACGGAATTGAACCTTCTTACATATTCCGCAGTGCTCCATGATTTTGGCAAGACAAAAATAGACTCTGAAATACTCAAAAACGAACAAAATCTAAACCAGGAAGAGCTTAAAATTTTCGAAACTCACCCTGCCATAGGTTATAATTTTGTCAAAAAAATTCCATACCTTAACAGTGCCGTAAGTTACGGGGTTCTCATGCACCATGAAAAAATAAATGGTTCGGGATATCCTCTTGGAATTAAAGGTGATAAGATTCATAAGTTTGCTAAAATAATTGCCATTGCAGACTTGTTTGACGAAGTCAACTCAAACAATTATCATAAACATATAAATGGACCTTTTGAGGCATTAAAAGCCATTCAAGAAGAAAGTCTTGGAAAACTTGACTGCGAATATTGTACCATATTTTTGAATCATATTATAAGTTATTTCATCGGTGAAAATGTTTTACTCAATAATAAAAAATCATGTAAAGTAATTCAAATGAATATAAACAACATTACAAGACCTCTTTTATTGGACAGCAATGGTTTTTTGGACTTGAAAAACGAAAAAGATCTTTATGTTCAAAAACTTGTTATTTAATTAACAACGTTTAAAATAAATTATAATTGGGAATATAAACATTCTTCGTTTGTGTTCCCTTCATGTCATCTTCCATATTCATTGAAATTAATCTCCCCTCTGCAAAAGGCATTCAACAGTTATCTAATTTTCAAACAAACCCTAGTTGAAATAGCGCCTTACTGGTTTCGAATCGTTAAAATCTGAATTCTGAAAATGAAAATTATATCTTGGGTTTCTATGTTCGTTTCTAGAATATCTTGTAAAATTTCCAGTTTGATTTATGTTTGTAGTTGTTGTAAAGGATTCTCCATCAGCTCCAAGACTTGAAGGATATATTGCTATCGATCCATTTGAATACTCCATTGCAATAGGTTGTACCGTATTTGATGAATCATTCAATGATTTTCCGTTTACTTTTGCATTTTCAAATTTTACAGTTCCTGTATCCGCAAGAGGATAGAGTTGCGAGTTCTCATTTGAAGGATCTTCATTTATCCACTCTGCAGAAGTTCCTATACCATTCTCATAGCTTGATGTAAGTGTTGTCTGTATTGTTTTTGTAATTTTTTCACCATTCGGTTCAACTGCAGTAAAAGTTAAATTCCATTTAAAGCTGGATTCCCTGTATATGCTCGCACTTATAGTTGAATTAACAGGAATAGTTGTTATATTTTGTGCAACGTTAGGAAGTTTTTCCCAAAACACTACTGCAACAGGTTGTCCTTTTTGAATTTCTTCAATTGTACCCATTTGAAGAAGATCCGATGAACTTGATCCACCAAGCCCAATCCATTGTGCCGCCGAAGCATTGCTACCTTTTGACGTAGATATACTTGGTACTGTCCAACTTCCTGAAACACTTTTATATAAAGTTCCAGAAGATTTTGGTGTATCTATATATCCAGCCCAATTTTCAGATTTTTCCGTATCTATTGGAAGAGAGATGCTCGTCCCCGAAGATTGACTTTCATAATATCTACTATAATTAGATCCCTGCCTAGGATAATATCTCTCACGGAAGTGATCTGATATCACATATTTATTTTCAATACTTTTACCTGAAACTTTATTTAATGCAATATGCGATGTCCCAAACAACAATATTAAGGCCAGAAAGAATAAATTTACTTTCTTAAATATGGACTTCATTTTTATATCTCCCCTCTTTAAATAATATATTTTATTATTCATAGATAGTTTGTCCTATTTTTGTTACAGAATTATAGCAAAAATGTTATTATTATGTTAATTTTATTAATTCATAAATCCATCTTCAGCTCATTCTCTCTAAGCCACTTTTCTCTTAATTTATAATCTGGAAGTATATGCCTTACTATGTTCCAAAACCTTTTGGAATGATCCTTTTGCTTCATATGGCACATTTCATGTACAACAATATAGTCTACAACATCAATCTTTGCCATAATACATCTCCAATTGAACAAAAGCCGATTTTGGTATGTACAGCTTCCCCATATTCTCTTTTGTTCCTTGACTTTAACCCCAATTGGAGTTACATCAAAGAATTTGTTGTAATAATTCACTCTGTCTTGGATAATTTTTTGTGCCTTTTCTCTATACCATTCCTCCATGGCGAATCTTATACCAGATGTGTTTTTGTCTCTAACAACTACAATAAATCTGCCCCTATATAATTTTACAAGTGTATTTTTTACACTTGAATCCATCTGTATATTCAAATGATACTTTCTTCCAAGATACATTATCTGTTCTCCATCTTCGAAACTTCCTTTTTTATGTACCAACTCAGCACTTTCAAACATATCAATCTTTTCTTTTATCCATCTCTCTTTTTTCATCAATATCATAAATATTCTATCTCTTGACAAACCAATGGGTGACACAACTTTAACCATTTCTGAAGTTTCTACCTTTATTGAAAGGGTCTTTCTCTTTCTGAAAACAACTTCAACTAATATCTCTCTTTTCCCACATTCAAATTTAATTTTCATAAAAATACCTCTCAGACGAAAAATGTTAACTTATTTTTGCTATTAAAAACATTATATTCATTCCAAGCGATGTAAATTTATCCTCATATTCTGTAGTTATATTTCCTTTAAATCCACTTTTATGGAGATCAAAACTTATGTACTCAATCTTGAATCCCTCCTCTTCAAAATATTCCTGGGATTCGCAAAAAAGTTCTCGGTCATCTGTTTTAAACCATATCTCACTTCCAGATATTAAAAATTTTTTGTATAGTTTTAAAAGTCTGTTATGTGTCAATCTTCTCTTCTTATGCCTGTTTTTGGGCCACGGATTACAAAAGTTTATGTATATTCTGCTGATTTCATTGCTGTCGAATACCTCTCCAATTTTTGAAATTTCCATTGGTATTATTCTCAAATTATCAAGTTCCATTTCTTGAGCTTTCCTAAGCGCATACACAAGAACTTCATCTTTAAGATCTATTCCTATATAATTTTTGTTTTTATTATTTTCAGCCTGACTGCACAGGAACTGTCCTCTGCCGCATCCAAGTTCCAAATATATAGGGTTTTCATTCTGGAACTCTGTCTTCCATTCTCCTTTATAATATTGCGGATTTATTTTAACAAGACTACTTTCCTCCATTTCAGGTCTTGCCCACCACTTTTTTCTAAGTCTCATATTCTACAATTCTCCCTTCAAAAGGTCTTTTTATCTTATTCAACTTATATAATATACATTAATTTGAATAGTGTTGTCCATTTTTTTGTAAAATAAGTTATAATGTACTTAAAAACCATGATAACAAACTAAGTAAAGGTGTGTTAAAATTTGAAAAAGAATGCCAGCATAAAAAGCATATACCATAAAAAGCATAAAAAAATGCCTCTTTGGAAAAAAGTATTTGCTTTTTTTATTATAATAATATCTTCTCTAACCTGCAGTATTTATATTCTGGGACAACCTCCTGAATATGAAACTTTCTATTCATCCTATGGGGCTTACTATAACGGGAAAATTGGTACATGCCTTACACGATTATACAGTTTCGGAAGTAAATTTAAAAACAGCAATCTTCCATACTATATAAGATATCATGAAATACGGACAGGCAGGCTAAAAGATTTTCTTGCAAAACGCAATTCCCTTCTTGCGGAGGAACCTTATTTTTCCGCTATACTTGGAACTGCCAAAAAATACAACTTGAATCCTTTAATACTCTTCGCAATAACAGGACAGGAACAAAACTTTGTGCCAAAGAGTGAGAAATATGCTTCAAAAATCGCAAATAATCCTTTCAATGTATTTCACAGCTGGAAGGAATATAATACCAATATAAAAGATTCGTCAGAGATAGCCGCACGAACTATAATAAATCTTTCAGAAAACAGACCCGACACCACTGATCCATTTTTGTGGATAGGAAAAAAATATGCTGAAGATACCCACTGGGGATACGGTGTACGTGATATCTTCAAAGAACTTGAACAAGAAAAGTAGCATTTTCCCTAACCCAAAAGAGAAAATGCTACTCTCAAAATTTTATTATATAAAACATACGACGGAACACCAACTACATAATTTGCAACTGGTGTTGCAACAAAAACAACTAGTATTATAAGTTGGTATCTGTAAATTTTATCTGACACCCTATAGTATATTCTCGGGAAAATATCTCTTAATATGTGAAATCCGTCAAGTCCCGGTATTGGTATTAGATTGAATATAAAAAGCATACAGTTTATACTGATAGCTTCAAGCAAAATTTTCAAAATTATATTTGCAAGAATTGACGATACAAAAGCCGTTGAAATAAATACTTTATATGCAATAACATATACAACGGAAAATACAATTGCCACAAGCAGATTCGCAATAGGTCCTGCAGCAGATACTTTGAGGTCATCCTTATATCCGTTTTTATATACATTTGGATTTGTCTCCACAGGCTTAGCCCATCCAAATCCAACAAGAAGTATCATTATAAAACCAATTATATCTATATGCACAAATGGATTCAATGTAAGCCTTCCCTGAAATTTAGGCGTCTTGTCGCCTAACCTGTCAGATACCAATGCATGAGCATATTCATGAAATGTAAGTCCAATGAGTATTCCCGGTATGACAAGTATTTTATTTAGTATAATTGCATTCAAAAAATCCCCTCTTTTCTATCATATACTAGTTTATCAAAGTTTTTGATACTTTTCCATCCACTATTGACACAATACCTTTATTATAAAGTTGAACAAATTTTCCATGATAAACATACTGTTTTCCATTCAGTACATCTTCTACTATTCCCTTTAAATTATCATTTACATAAATTCTACCCGAATCTGATATATATATATCCTTCTTGTCAATATCCTGCCTTAAATCTACTTTTTTATACTGCTCGGGATCATCTTCTATTTTTCCGTAATATATACTACCGACCTTATCGTCATTTTTCATGTCACCTATATATACCTTGTCATCATTGTCAATGCCAATCCACACAGGATTTTTAACTTTTGAAATATTCATAGGTTCATCTTCACCTGTGATATATATTTTATGATATACATTATCTTCATAGACAAGCTTGTCCTTCAATGACAGCACTCCCATGTCACCTATCGCATAGGAGTTTGTACTTATTTTTTGAAGCTCACTCATTATATTGACTCTATATATACTGGTTCTGTTTCCATCATACTGCATTTTTATGTATATTACATTTGTGAGTGGGGATTCCTGAATATCAACAATTTTAGTATTTTCTATAAAATCATTCATCTTCTTTATATTTTCTTTTATGCCCTTGTCAATATCAAAATACTCCAATTTAAAATCCGCGCTTCCATCTGTGTCAGTTTTCTCAGCTATAAGAATTCTGTTTCTATCTGGAAGCCATTTATAATAAGATAATTTATACCCCGAGGATAGTTTCACCTGTTTTTCCTTGCCATTACTGGTATCAACCACTTCGAGCATTCCTTCATTATAATACGATGCATATCTGCCATCAAAAGAAACTTTTATATTTTGTGCATCGTATGGTATAGAAACTTCCACATCCGATTTTTCATCTTCCCTTGATGTAACTTTTGTGCTTTTGATATCAGTATTGGAAGCCAAAAAATAATTATTTACATAGTAAAATCCCAGAAACTGAACAACTAGTGATATAACAGCCCAAGACAGTACTATTCTAAAAACTCTCATAAAATTCTCCTTTAAGATTCAACATAAATAGCTGAAGGTACCGATCTTTCTCCCAGAGGGTCACATGGATTGTTTATAACCTCTCCCTCATAATACATTGTTGATGAAGATCCTCCATCAAGGTTAGTAGCATTTACAGCACCATATTGCAGCATTATATTCTGAACATCACGAAGCGAAGCACCAACACTTTTAGTCTGTCTTCCATCTATTACAAGAAGAAGTATCGAACCGTCTTTTCTTTGTCCTATAGCAGTTCTTGGTGCTATTCCCCAGTTTCCATCTCCTGATTTTATAGTGCCTTTTCCGTTTATAACAAGAGCTGGTCCGAATGATATAGCCTCTGTAACATTCATTTTTTTCAATTCATTCAAGCTGTGATGCCCTACAAGAAGTTGTCCTTTTCTTGTTATTGCCATTATCTCCTGTTTTGAATCTGAATCTTTTATGTCATTGTACATTGTATTTCCACCGCTCATAAGAAGTCCAACAGGTTTCCCCCCGGTGCCTGTCCACTCGCTATTTTTAGAAGAACTGTCTGTAAATCCTCCTCCATTTATTGCAGCCACTGCATTGTTGTCCTTTGCAATGCTGCTTGTGAGTTCACCTGCAACCCCCAGTTTTTTACTATATCCTACTTTTACTCTTGTAGGATCATGCACAATTAATATATATCCTTTAAATTTAGTACCATCGCTTATATCTTCCCTATCAATGCTATTATCGTGATAATTCGAAAATTCAGAGAAGTAACTCACGTTTTGCTGTTTTCCAGTATCTATTTCGTTTTCACCCAATATCTGATTTATTTCTTTATCAGACAAAAACAACTTTGCAATGTATTGATGACTCAAGGTCGTCATTGCAGCCCCAACCAGTGTTCTTTTTACATTTTCAAACGGACCCCGAAACGCAATAACCGGAGCCGTAACTGCAGTGAATACGAATTCAAAGGCAAAAAACATCAGTATGATCTTCCATAGAGACCTCCTTGGTTTACCTCTTAACCCCTTTTTCTTCATGTGTATTTTTCCCTTCTACAATTATATCTTACAATATTGTACAATAAATAGCCTATTTTTTAAATAGAAACAGTATCAAATTTAATAAATATTTTGTAAATACTAAATTTCTCAAAAAAAGCACTATCTATATAGTGCCAATATCTTCTACGATTTTGTTGAAAAATAAATAATTGATTAAAGTTTTTTTGAAGCTTCATAGGCAAGTGCGGATCTTTCACACTCCGTATGTTTTAATGTTATTTGATAACACAATTTACTATTTTTCATTTTTTCCGAAGCATAGCTCAAACCGTTGGATCTTGCATCCAAAAACGGTTGATCAATTTGCTCGGGATCTCCTTCAAGTATAAGTTTTGTTCCAATTCCAACACGTGTTACAATTGCTTTCACCTGTTTTGGCGTAAGGTTTTGAGCTTCGTCTATTATAAGCCAGTTCTTAGCTATTGAGCGACCTCTCAAATATCCTACAGCCTCTGTAACTATCACTCTTCTGTCAAACAATTCTCTTATCTTGTCGGCAAGTTCCTTTTCATTTTTATATCTTTCCTTTTCATCAGAATCTACAAGTATCTCCAAATTATCAAGTATCGGTCTCATAAAAGGTGATATTTTTTCCTGCTCGGTACCTGGAAGAAAACCTATATCATCATCCATGGTTATATTGGGTCTGCATACAAGTATCCTTCTGTAACTCCTTATATCTTCCTCAAGTATACCATGCAATCCCGCAGCAAGTGAAAAAAGTGTTTTGGCCGTACCTGCAGGTCCTTTTATTATTACCAGAGGTGCTGTAGCCGCATCAGTTAGGAGTGCCTCCAGCATAAACTTTTGCCCTACATTTCTCGGTGTTATTCCTATAACATTTCCATCCATGAAATTAAGCTGAACAATCTTTTTTCCGTCAAATCTCCCAAGCGCCGTCTGTTTTGAATTTTCACTGCAGTGAAGTATAACAAATTCATTTACATAAAGAACAGGTTTCTCACAACTATGTGTAGATTCCGTATAAGACTTCACATAATCCATATCTACGAATTTGTTTTTATAAAATTTCTCCATTTCACTGGCAGGTATATAAAGATCTATTCTTCCTGTATACTGGCTTTCATCTTCCGGAACTATCTTTTCATAAAAATCTTCTACATCTATTTCAACTGTATCAGCTTTTATCCTCTCAAATATGTCCTTAGTTATAAGGCAGACATTTTCGCCATATTCTTTGAGTCCCATACATACCTGTATTATTCTATTGTCAGGCTTCATTTTATCCCATGACAAAGGCATTTTTATATCATAATGATTCATTTCAACTCTAAGTTTTCCCCCACCCGGTAATTTTACACCTTTGCTTAGCTTTCCTTTTTTTCTCAAATCATCTATAAGTCTTGCTGCATATCTGGCATTCACTCCAAGGTCATCCTTGTGCTTTTTAAATTTATCCAATTCTTCAAATACAACTTCTGGTATAACTACATCGGAATCTCCAAATGATAAAATAGCTCTAGGAGAATATAAAATAACATTAGTATCAAGAACATAGGTCTTTCTCAAATTCATCACTCCCTTATGAATATTATATGATACTGCAGTAAAAAAATAAACGCATGCTAAAAATGCCAAATATGTAATTATATTTAAGGCATAATAAAATAATTTCTACATATTATAGTAATATATTGGTTTAAACAAATCGACAATATGCATCAGAATTTTTCAATATATTAATGCCTCTTCTTATGCCAGGGATAAACCATCTCTGGCATATGTCTTTCACATATATAAGTAATTATATTGTGTAATTAAAAAATTACTATTAAATCTGTAAATAACATCAGTTACCTGCTATAATAATATTATAAATATTGATTTTGTTACATATGACTTTACATATGATTTGTTATGCAATAATATATATATTAATATGATTAAAGAGAGGGGAATAAATAATGAAAATCAAGATCTGGGATCAGGAGCACAATTTTATTTATGACAGTGAAGTAAAGAATGCCAGCATAGAACAAACTAAGAATACTAAAAATTATTGTAGAATTTGGTCAATTCATAAATTTATAAATCCCACTAATGGCAATATAAAATATATTCTCGAAAGCGAAGAAAACGTACCTATGTATGGAGATACAACAATACATAGATTAGCTCAGTTTGAGATTAGGAATGAAAACATCGACCTGGATGCTCTATATGTTGAAGAAAGTCTCAAAGTAGACATTCAAGACAATTAGCCTTTATTAAAGCTAAAAACATCACCTTAAAATTTAGAAAACAAATATCAAAAAACGTTTCAGTTATGAAACGTTATATTTTTATAAGGAGACTTGATCTATGAGGATCCAGCGATTGCAGGGGATACTTTCTATTCTTGCAACTGTTGATAAAATCACAGTTCAGGAACTCGCAGATCGGTTTGAAGTATCCATGAGAACAATTTTCCGGGACCTGGATATGCTAAACTTGTACCAGAGCATGGAGCTGATATTTTTTCTCAAAGTCAATATGTGATAAACCTTTCATCTTGGTTCAGTAATAGTATCACTCATAAGAAGTTAACTGCACTCCATCAGGCAATTTTCAATCGAATTGTTTCATTTGAAATATTGGAAAAGTAATTTCAATTAAGAACTATATCTAACATTGAATTTAAAAGCAATTATGGATTGAATCTTTTTTCTTCAGAATACAAGGAAGGTTTCTTTGAAGTTATCCTGGAATATGATATTTCTAAAGAATTTGAGCTTACAAACAAATAGATGCTTCCTTTTTTGAAAAACCTACTTCCAAAAATCTAATCACTCAAGAATTCACTTCTATGCTTCAGAATTATCGTGGACAGCAGATTTTATCTTTGAAATAATAGATAAAGTACGTGTTGTCTCCCCTCCTGAACTTTTTGATGAAGTGAAGCAGCGATTAGATAAAATCAACTCCTATTATAAAAGGTGACATATAGTTGTCACCTTTTATTCTGTAGAATATCAATAAGAAAGGTGGTAGACACAAGATGAAAAAAGAAGTATTAGTATTTATTTTTAATGGATGTGCTGATTTTATGGCTGAAAACGGATACTTGGATCAAAATTGAAGCGCAGGCTGTCTGCGATTCAAATATAATTACGGCTAATGGCTCTGCGGCCAATCTGCAAGCAGTATCTACAGTAAAAACAGAAAATTGGCACTTACACCGTCTTGGTAAACCTATAGGCGGTGTTTAATATATTTGATTCCTATTATCACATATTATTTTCTAAATATCTTGCGGCACAGTGCGCATATAAAGCCGTTCCCAGTGGTAAAACACTTTCATCTACTATCATGCCAGGATTGTGCATAGAACAAATATGACCTTCTTCAATGCTCCCGGCACCAAGATTAATCATAACAGACGGTACCCGTTCTGCAATGCTTGTGAAGTCTTCTGTACCACAAAGAGTGTCAATTTCTTTTACATTTTCTTTGATACAGATTTCTCTGCAATAGCTTGAAATTTCTTCACTAAGAATTGGGTTATTATATAAAGGTCCAATACCATATACAAACTCCACAACTGCCTCTCCTCTAAAGGTTGATGCTACAGATTCACTGATTTCTTTTATTCTCTTTTTTAAAAAGGAGCGGCTTTTTTGTGTAGTAGCGCGAATAGACGCTTCAATTACCGCATTTCCAGCTAAAGTATTAACTGTATCTCCACCTTGTATTTTTCCAACAATTAATACAGCATGGTCAGTACAAGGAATTTCTCTTGAAATAATTTCTTGCAGGGAAATAACTACATGGGCTGCAATATTAATTGCATCTATACCTTTTTCCGGAGTGCTTCCATGAGAGTTTCTGCCATTTATAGTAATACGAACAGCATCACCTGAATATAAGGCAGTACCTTTTGCATAAGTTACAGATCCAACACTTAAGCCCTGGTATCCAACTTTAACATGAACGCCTATTGCGGCATCTACTTTGGGATTTTCAAGTATACCTGAGGATATCATGTCATTTGCGCCCGCAAGTAATTCTTCTGCAGGCTGAAACATTAATTTAACTGTTCCCTTTAATTTATTTTCATTTTGTTTTAGTAGTTTTGCTGTTCCAAGCAGCATTGCAGTATGACAATCATGACCACAGGAATGGCAATTTCCATTTGTTGCAGCGAAGCTTAAATTAGTTTTCTCTTTCATAGGGAGAGCATCCATATCTGCACGAAGCAATACTGTTTTACCAGGATTCCCGAGAGTACAACTTATTCCTGATTTTCCAACCATATGTGGCTTTAAGCCATATTTAATAAGTTCTTTCATTACAAAAGATATTGTTTTTGGAAGTTCAAATCCTATTTCTGCATAATTATGGATCTTTCTTCTTATAATAACAAGCTCATCATTCATTTCTAAAGCTTTTTTATAATATTCATTCATATAGTATCTAACCTTTCTTATTAAAATTCTTTAACGGCAGCTCTTTTTAATGCTGTATTTATAACATTATATAAAATTAAACTCAATACAGTATTTATAATACATGCTGGAAGAACTACGGTAACCAGCAATACATTTAACTTTGTAGGTAAGCCAGTAGTTATAAGTACTAAGAATAAAAAGGTGGTTCCACTAATGAAGGTGCCTAAAGCTGAAATTAGAATAATCTTTATTTGATTATTCAATTTATTTCTGATAGGTTTTAATAATAAAAATAAAATATTCACTGTTATTATTTTATCTATAAAATTTGGTATTTGTCCACCTGGAAATGTTGTAGTACCAGCTGCTAATATACCTAGAACTATTCCAGACGCAATACATGTTTTATAATCATTGTTAAAAAGTATTATGATAAACAGCATAACCAATCCTGTACCGGGCTTCATTCCAAAGAATACTGGCGGAATAATCTGAGCTATTATAGTTCCAATGGCTAAAAATAGAGAATTTATAATAATTTTTTTTAAGTTCATAATTTACATCTCCCTCGATATATTAAACATTTTTTATTTAATATTTGAAAACCTCCGGAAGTTAACAAATAATTTTATATTTTAAAAGAATAAAAAAAACTCCATCCTATTACTAATAGGACGAAGATATCCGCGGTACCACCTAAATTATGCTTAATTAAAAACATCACTTGAATTCAGACACTAACATGTCCTATCCATTGTAACGTATGGCTAACGGTAACTACTACTCTCCAAATAAATTTGAATTTCGGTTTACTCCTCTAAGGTCCATTCGCTATTAGTTATTGTGCTGGGATCACACCTCTTCCAACTCTCTTTAACTAAACTCAATAGTTACTCTTCCTTATCAAAGGATTAAATATTGTTTACATGATATTACTTTATAATATGTTTGTCAATACATTTTTAAATTTTTTAATCTTAATTATGGTTGAATTGCGATAATGTACCTGTGGTAAGCTTCAAAAGCTCCAAAAAAGCACTGGCTTTTTCCGCCCTGTATCTTATCTTGGCCTAATCTTCTGCTTGGAATGAAATTATAGGACTTGGAGAAATTTAGTAATATCAATAGTTTGCAGGCGATCTGCAATCAATATTTACACCAAAAAACTTAAAATTAGCAAACAATCGACAAGGGGGAAAAACGCATGGCAAAAGACAAACCCCCTGCCCCGGAACCGGAGCCTCCAAAGAAGCCGCCGCAGGAGAAGACGGATGACATCCTCAACTACGACGATATGGACGATCCGGATGCATTTGCATAAAAGGGTACTTAATAAATATTTAGAGAATTCCTTACATTTCGGTATTTTTTTACACCTATAAGCAATTTCTTTTGAGTCGGATCATTTGTATTCAATAGGTTTATCATATTCATTGTTGATACCGACTTATCTGCTCCAAATCGGCTTTCAAAAGTACTCTCTAATAATCTGAAGATAAGATTACTGCTGCAGTATATTCCTTCATTGAAAGCAATCTATGGAGTTTTCACAAGTGCAGTCAGTACATTACAAACCCTTGTTCCGATTCTGTCCGCCCTGTTCAAGTAATGATAGCGTGATATGGATTTTTTTCTCACCGATTGGATTACCAAATGGCTCAAAGGCGTGCTGATCGACGGCATCATGGGAAATCTCAGCGGTGTTTGACGTGGCGCAAAACGTTGTAAATCAATCGGCAAGGCTGATTAGAAACAGCACAACCGTGGCTTATTTAAGATGTATGTTATGAAATTGTAAGAAAAAAGTTAAAATTTAATAGCCAACTTATTATATACTAGAAAACGTAAAGAGTCTGGCAAAATAATATTAAGGAGAAAAATATGAAAAAGTATACTATCTTAAGCATTTTGGGGGGTATTGCACTTGTGGCCATCGTTTTGACAATTCGCATAAGTAAGGTGAACCTTACCATCAATGGAATAACGGCGGGCGATAATAGCCAACAGAAGATAACAAATGTGAATCTCTCTGATTTTAACGCAATTGTTTGTGAAGTCGCCGAGGCAAATGTAAAGGTCATGGCAGGAAACAACTATTCCATCAAGATTGTTAATAATGATAAAAGTAGAAAGATAAATTATCAAGTATTAAATGGCAAACTAACCGTTAATGACCAAACAAATCGGAGCGCAAAAGTTGATGTTGATCTGAACTTAAATGGTGACTATTCATCAAATACTATTACGATAACACTTCCTGCGGATAAAAGATTATCGTCTGCCAATATAAAAACAGATTACAGCAATATTGATATAGACAATATTACTACGAATACGGTTTTGCTGAATACTCAAGATGGCACATGTACAATCGATAAGATACAATGTGATACATTTGCAGTTTCAGACAGCAACGGAAAAATTCGCTTAAACAATATTGTGTCAAATTCGGTTAACGCAGTAAATAAAAATGGTGACATTAAGTTATCTAATTGCAGCGTGAATGATTGCTACTTAAAAAACGATAATGGTGCTGTTGCAGCTGATAATTTAACATCCTCGGGTCTTACGGTCAAAGATATGGAAAGAGACATTTCACTTTCAGGTAAGTTTAGTGGTGTAACCCGTATCGAATCTGAATCTGGCAAAATCAATCTTAAAACAGATTTACCCGAAAAACAGTACGATATAAGCGCAAATAACCAAGATGGCACTATTTATGTGAATGGTAAGGCAGCAAGCAGCAATTATACAAAAAGCAACGACGCCACAAATAGCCTAGGCGTTACCAATAAGTATAACGATATAAAGCTGGACTTCAGTGCACAATGATGGGAAAATCGATTCATCTCAAATAAAGTGCAGATTGTGCGGCTTAAAGGTATAACACATGGCAACAATCATGTGTTATACTTTTATGGATTTAATATTGGGAGGGAAGCCATGTGGATCAGTATAGAATACTTATTATAGACGATGAAAAGGAAATTACCGAGCTCACTGAAATATACTTAAAAAATGAAGGCTATCATGTCCTTAAAGCTGAAAATGGGCTTGTGGGGCTGTCTATCTTGAAAAGAGAACCTGTACATTTGGTCGTGCTTGACATTATGATGCCTGGTATTGACGGCATAGAGGTCTGCAAAAGAATTCGGCAAAACATGAATATTCCCGTTATTATGCTAAGCGCAAAATCACAGGATATGGATAAAATAATTGGCCTTACCATAGGCGCTGATGATTATATGACGAAGCCATTTAATCCATTGGAACTTTTGGCAAGAATAAAATCTCAGCTCCGCAGATATCTTTATCTCAATTGTCCTGATAATACAAAACATGGAAAAAATATAATTAAACTCAGTTCATTAGCAATTGATAAGGATAAGCACGCTGTCACGGTATATGGAAAAACGGTAAATGTTACGCCTACAGAATATAAAATACTTCTCCTTCTTGCCGAAAATCCCGGCAAGGTGTTTGGTGCAGAAGAAATTTTCGAAGCGGTCTGGAAAGAGAAGTATTATGAATCAAATAACACTGTAATGGTCCACATGTGGAGATTAAGAGAGAAAATTGAAGAAGATCCCAAAAATCCTAAAATTGTGGAAACTGTTTGGGGAGTAGGTTATAAAATTGAAAAATAAAATTTCTGCTATTGGTTTTAAATTGATTCTGGCATCCTTTATAAGTGCCATTCTGGCTGGCTTGTTCATGTTTTTCCCCTGCCTTGTTTTAATTGCCACATCCGCAAACCATCCATTTGCTGTTTTCTTTATTAAGCATATCATTGCGTTTTGTGTGCTTATGTTTATAATCTATCTGCTTTTCTTTGTCTGCATCTTTTCCTTTATTATTAAAGATGGCTTGCGCTATCTGAAAGAAATTACAGAAACTCTTGATAAAATTTCAGATGATAATTTGAACATAGAAATACCGTTAAAGAGTTCTGATGAACTTGGGAAGTTAGCTTCTTCAATTAATAGCATGTCAAAAAGATTAAAAATTCTGATTGAAAGTGAAAGAAATCGGGAAAAATCAAAGAATAAGTTCATCACTAATATTTCACATGATTTAAGAACTCCACTGACTTCAGTACTTGGCTACGTCGAACTTATTTCAAATTCAAAATATAGCAACGAAGACGATTTAAGGCATTATTCTGAAATTGCTTATAAAAAGTGTCTTGGTCTGAAAAGCCTAATAGACAATCTTTTTGAATTTACAAAATTGAGTAATCCCGAAATAAAGGTACGAAAAGCAATTATTAATTTGGGAGAATTGATTAAGCAGGTTCTGATTGGTTTTATGCCTGAATTTTGCAAGACCGGTATGGAATACAGGCTCAATTTCAATGAAGCAAAAGCCTTTATAAATGCAGACCCAAATCTGATTGTTAGATTGTTTGATAATCTTATCAGTAACGCAATTAAGTACGGAAAAAATGGAAAGTACATTGATCTAGAACTTTGTCATGAAGGTAAAGAAGTTGTTGTCAATTTAATCAGTTACGGAAATCCTATACCGGCGAAGGATTTGCTAAATGTTTTTGAAAAATTTTATATGGTTGATTATAGTCAAAATAATGGAACAGGACTTGGCTTAGCAATTTCAAAAAGTATTGTTGAAATGTTTAATGGAAAAATATCAGTGCACAGCAGTGGCAACCAAACCATCTTTAAAATAAGATTTATTGCTGAAAGCAATACAAAAAATTGTATGTAAACTTTGACAAACAACTAACCAGTGAGGTTGTTATCGCAAAATAGATGGACGAGGTAATACTATTGACTTGTGATGCAAGGGTGAACTCCATAAGAGTTTGAAAGCAAAACAGAATTCGTACGAAAAGTTTTTATAAAACTATAAAAAGCGGTTTTTTTATTGCCGCAGACGGCAGTTTGGATATCTTAATTTGTGTAATACCCCTCTAATTACCGATAATTTCTATTATTTTCTTGGCTACCTCAACAGGTGAACTATTGCTTACATCAATGTGAATAGTATTCATATCTTGATATAATGGAAGCCTATCCAAACTCCTCTGTAGAACGTAAGATGTCCTTTCACCATCATAAATAGCTCTCTTGATTCTCCGAGTGAGTGCCTCTTTTGAAGCAGACAGCGTGATCTTGTATACCTCAACATTTGTCAAATTTAATTTTTTCAACAAGCCATTTATGATGGATTCCTGATGCATAACCCAACAGAATATTATGTTTTCATACTCTGAGCAAGATAGAAAACTATTTATGAGAAAGCAAATATTATTTTCTACCATATGCTTTGTTTCATCTGTAACTCGAAAGGGATTCATATACCAACACCAATCACCATCCAAAAATGCACTTGGCTGCAGTAAGCCGAGAAGTTCTTTGCAAGTTGATGTTTTTCCGACTCCCATTGTTCCGTTGATAAAAATTAGTCTCTTCATTTTTTCTCCTGTTTTGTTGCCAAAAGCATAATTGTGTTATCAACACCCCATACTTTTTCAACCGATTGAAACCTGGATTGGGTTAATAACGATATCTCATGTTCTGTCGTAAAAGGAATATCATAGTGATAGAGATTTTCTGTGAGGTTGTGATCCGTCAGAAACTTTTCTCTCTCCGATAAAAAATGCGCCTCTATGTCGCTGTCGTTGGAACCAACCATATAATCACATTCAATAAAAATCCCCTTACTTTTCAGACAGCGGTAAATATCAGTGTAGAGCTTCAGTTTCTGCGAATGCGTAAAATGATGAAGGGACATGACCGATATCACGGCATTATATTTTTCTTCCCCCATATCAACAGCAAAATAGCTGCCATTGATTAGATTGATTGAATACTTTGAATATTTTACAGCCAGTCTTTCCAGCATTTTATCCGCAAGATCAATACCCGTTACATCCATCTCTGGAAATTTCTTAAAGATAGATTCCAATTCTAATCCGGTTCCGCATCCTAGATCCAATAATGTTTTTGTATGATCTGGAATATATCGAGCTATTTCGCGATAGCATTTATCCCCTCCGTCAATATTTTTAATCTGTTGAGCGTCATATATTTTCGCTCGTGTGTTAAAGAAAGATTTCATTTTTTCTGGTACTTGGCTCATTTTTTATTCTCCTATTTCAATAGAAAATCGCTTGAAAGCATTTTTTATTAGTTGAACGACTTCTTTCGGCGGTAAATTAATATCATCTGACACGATCTGAGTTGCAATTCCATGTGAATAGAGCCATACATCCCGAAATAAACTTCGAGCTTTCTCTAAGCTAAGTCCCGTTCTTTCTTTGGCATTCATAATGGAACGTTGGTTCCAATCCGCATCAATGATTTCTTCGATACTTTTTCCCGCACAATTCTTATCCATAAAAAGAGTGTTGAATATGTTCTTTTCTTGTCTTGCAAATTCAATGTAAGCAATTCCTTGCGTCAGCAGGCGGTTTTCATCGCTCATTCGGGTTTCCATAAATGTGTTATAATATAAGTTAAGTTGAGTAATGACATCTTGTTTAAGAGCATCCATATTTTCATAGACACGAAATAAAGGTTTCGTCGAGCAATTCAACTTGGAAGCAATACTTCTGGCATTTACATTTTCCATGCCCTGTTCTCGTACCAAGGAAATAGTGGCCCTCAAGATCTCCTCTTTGTTGGTCGTTGGCTTTGGCGGCATTTCAAAATCCCCTTTATATACTATAATCTAGACTGGCTCTCAAAGAAAACAAGCTATGCGTAAATTGATAACATATGTTGCGCAACATGTGTTATCATTATATCAAATATTTATATACTGTCAATAGGTCGCAGCCCGCTTGGGCTTTTGAAATAAAAAAATTGAAAACTTCCCCTTGCCGCCGATAATCCTTTTTCCAGCAAAGCGGCCAATGCGGATGCCTTATCTTTTAATTGTTCCGGTGTCCATTTGAAAATCCCCGGATCATATAAAAAACAGTAAACTGATAAAATGATTTCTGCTGTCTCTTGTGGTTTGTCACAGCAAAATAATTTTTCTTCCACTCCTTGAATGAAATATTATGTAGATCCACACCTCCCAATGTAATCATGCCACTAGTTACGTCCCAAAATCCAGCAATCAGTTTCGCAATTGTTGATTTACCGGAACCGGATGGTCCCACAAGAGCTGTAACGGTTTCTGGTTTAATCTCTAAGTTGATGCCGTGTAGAATTTCCTCTTTTCCATAGGAGAAATGAACCTGTTTTAATTGAATTTCTTTACGATTGAGTAAACTTTCATCTTTAGGACGAATCAATTCAGTTTCATCCAATATACTGGCTATCTCTCCTACATTGGTATCTACAACTGCTAAGTCATCAACAAAAAACATTGCGGCAATCAGTGGACTAGTAAGACCTAATGAAAGCAAAATCACTGTAAGAAAAATTCCTGCAGAGAAGCTTCCTTTAGACCATAAAAATAATCCAGTAGGCAATACCGTAATTAGTACAGACGGAATGATCGCCTGCCACATACACATGAACTTTTGATTATGTCGCATCCAATCTACATAATAGTGGGCGTTATCTTCTACTGCACTAGAATATCGTTTGTAGGAACCTGCAGATTGGCTAAATGCTTTGACAACTTGAATACCGCCTACATACTCGACAATTGCATTTGCCATGCGACGGCCAGCCTCGATTGCTCCTTTCCAATGAGCAGCATAAGTTTTACTGCTTTGAGCAACAAGGATAAGGCCGATCACCGTAGTAACAAGCGCCGCCAATCCCATACGCCAGTCCAGCAAAAAAATATATGCTGCAAATAGCAATTGGGGCTAACAAATTCGATGTCATTTCCGGTATCAAATGCGCTAGCGTATGCTCCATTCCCTCTACCCGATCCACAATAGTGGTTTTATATTGTCCGGATGGAGTGTCAAGAACAGTTCTCATAGGAACTCTAGATCATTTACTCAAAAGTGCTTTTCGCAAATCACGCAGAGTATAATAAGTAGCTGTATGGGATAATGTAGTGGAAACACTGGAAAATAACGCTCTTCCTATATAGCCGCATATGGCAATTGCATACCACAAGCCACACCGATAACAGCAAGAAAAATGGATGCAACAAAACTGTTATGATAATTTTTTGCCCAACTTCATAACATGGCAAATGATGATGATTTTTTTCTGATTCCAACTTAAGTACCTCCTCGGCATATAAAATAATCTAAACTTTAATAAATTCCAGGAAAAAGTCTATATTTTGTTTGGAAACAATATTGTTTAAACTCCTCTTGAAATTGCGCTTCCAACACCTTTTCCTCAACGTTAATTCTGATGCCATAGCAAAACAAGCGAATTACAAATGCTGACAGAATTCCAAGTATGTGACGATAGGCAAAAGTTATACCCAGCAAGCTGATAATGCTGCCTGTATATTCAGGGTTTCGGACAATATGGTATAATCCAGTTTTTATCAAATGCTGGTCGCTTGTTGTCTGTGCGGAAAGAGTAAAGCTTGTTTTAATGTTAAAACCGCAGTACAGCGAATAAGCACACCTAAAACAATAAAAATGATGCCTATATAAAAGCTGAAATGAGGCAACAGCCAATTACGCATATAAATTGGTACATCTTTACCTCTGAAAAAAGATCCCGCCATGGCGCTGCAACACCAACCAATAATAATCAGCCAAACGGTACCTTTGTCAAAAGTTTTTCGTGACTCATTGTTTCCTCTAGAAGTAAAAAACTAAATACCACATTCTGAAAGAAGAAGCAATCCCAATGCCCACAATAAAATATTGTATTCAGTCATGTTTGCAAATTCACTAGGATTATCCATTTTATTCTTGTACCTCCTCGTATTTATGGTTGTTTTATCACAAAACAACAAATATTTTTTTATTTAGGTTATTCGGAAATTGAAAAGAAATTTGATTTTTCTATTGTATGCTTTTCAAGAAAACGACCTCCTTCTTTTGGATTATACTATGGTTTTGTTGAATTTTATCAGCTGATCTGTTATAGTTTAACTGATAAGATATTGAACCCTGTTTCGTTATTTACTTTACAGTATCAATGTGAAAGAAGCAATATGGTAAATGCATATTTGTTGAATCATGATATAGAAATGTTGAATATGGATATAAGAGGTGTGTTATTATGGAAAAACCAACGACTGAATTGATGGAACCTTGCCTTTTTCAATGGGGTTTTCATCAATGTTCTTATAAAGATTCATTAAATTTAGAGGGAAAGTTCTATGAGCTATCGGAAGAGTTGGGTGAGGGCTATTATTGGTACTATGAACGTAAAGGAATGTTTGCAATAGGTGTTATGAATCTGCGATTACATAATGATACTATTGTAGAATATAACCAGCCGGATTTTATCTCTGTAACTTACTTTGATACCGTATCAGCTGAAGAACTGAATCCATATAAAAGATTAAGCGCAAACTGTATCAGTGGACACATATCAGATGGAAATTTTTTTCGCGCACGTTTTCATAAGAGTGTTCCAATTCATGGAGTTGAATTAATGCTTATGCCAGAGTATTACCATGAAAATCTGGAGCAAAAATGTCAATATGAATCATTTGATTCTAAAACGGCCTTTTCAGGTATAAATGGTGTTTCTGACTTTCCGGAATTAGTATTATTGATGCGGCAAATTCAAGTATTTCGTGGAACGGGAGTATCTGCACATCTGTTTTATGAAAGTAAGGTTGAAGAAGCCGTGTCTTTGATTATAGAAAAAAATAAAAAGTCAACCGGTTTTGTTCCAGATGGAGAATTGTCAAAAAAAGATTTGCAAAATTTAGATGCTGTAAAATCTTATATTGCAGACCATTTTGCGTCTGAAATTCATGCAGATCAGCTTGCTAAAATTGCCTGTATGAGTCAATCTAAACTTCGCTATTCTTTCAAAAATACATATAGCCATACTATCACGGAGTATATCCAGTACCGAAGAATGGCCCATGCAGAATATTTGCTTCTTGAAACTGATTTTCAAATTTCTCAGATAGCAAAGGCAGTCGGATACAACCATGCTGGAAGATTTTCAAGTTTATTTCAAAAAAACACAGGCCTGCTCCCAGAAGAATACCGACGTGTAATAAAAAAATAAGCGTATCGTACTTAAAAACCGAATAGCAGAGAATGAAAGAATTTTAATGAGATTTGTTCTCAACCACATGAATGGAAGGTAGCCTAAACCATCCTGGCGCTTTTGGATGCCAAATAGGCAGAGAGCGTTATTTAATTTTCGAATATATTAAAAAGAGGCCATACCATTTTGGCATGACCTCTGAGTTTTTTATGTTGTATATGATTGAACCCTCGAATCCGCAGAAAAGAAGGTGTGCATCCATGAAAAACGAGAGTTTTGAATTTTTCATTCAAAACCCTCTCAATATCACATAAACACTGGTTTTTTCCGCCATGTATCTCATTTTGACCTAATCTTCTGGTTGGAGTGACAGGACTTGAACCTGCGACCTCAAGTTCCCGAAACTTGCGCACTACCACCTGTGCCACACCCCAAAATTAAACTTTAAATAAACAACAGAGTAAATTATATCACAATGTAAACCATATTTCCATAGTTTATTTCTTTTTCTTTTTCTTATCAGTTTTACCAATATTCAAAAGTACAATTATGAATATAATCGGTGTCGCAACAGATATAATTCCCATTATTATCTTAAGCCATCTGCCTACATTCTCATCCATATGAACCAACTTCCTTTTTTAATAATCATATAGATAATATTATCCATTGTATAGTTTTATATACTATCTCAAAGGTTTAATTTCCAATCAGAAAATCGAGAATATTCCATCCGCTATCAGTATTTCCCTTATATAATTCCGTATATCCGCATCTCTTACAACTTACAGTTGTGAACTTCTTGTTTTGTATATCAAATATTTTCGAAAAATTTCCACCTGTTGCTTGAAATTGATCCACTTCATACTCCCTGCATCCGCACTTGGCACATACATACTGAATCTTATCCATTTTAAATTCCTCCTTCCTATATTGGAATTATATCATATGAATTGACTAACTTCATATATCAGCTAAAAATACATCCTCTAAGCTCTTTTAATGTATTACATTTATATATTGAATCAAGCCATTCATAATTTTGAATTTTGCTCATAAGATTTGACAATGCCTTTAGATGACTTACCGAATCCACAGGTGCAAGGCCAACAATAAGTTTTACCTTTACACTCTTATCGTTCTTAATTTGTGGAATTTCTACACATTGTTTCAAAAGCATCAGACACATTCCAATAGAATTCACTCCATCACTTGGCTTTGCATGTGCAAGCATGATCCCTTTTCCAAGTACCATATAAGGACCGTGTTCCTTTGTAAGACTTATTATCTCTTCAACATATCTATCCTCTATTTTATTCTCTTCTAAAAGGGGTTTATATGCCATTTTCACAGCTTCATCAAACAGAATACTTTTTGTGCAAATTGAAATATGATTGCAGGACATCAAATCTGACAGGTCAAAATTATCTCTGGATTTGAAAGTTTCATCTTGTTTTTGGTTGGAGAAATAATTATCCAGTGACTTCTTAAGCCCTGAGACATCCTCAATTCTTGCATAATTGCTTATCACATCTATAATATTTTCTACATTTACAGAACTTTTCTTGCCAGTACTCAGCCCTGACTTGTAAATCGCTTTCGTTATATTTCCCCATTCCATTTGATCTGGAATTGCAGATACTTGAATTACAGGTATATGCTTTCTTTCCTGCAAATCTATAGTACTTATAACAAGTTTAATTCCGGACAGCGAGCTGCTTTCATATTTTAATACACTCATAGGTGAAGAAAACTTGACTTGTGGATACCTTACTTTTAATTGCTGTTCAAGAGCTATCGATGTTCCTATTCCACTTGAGCACACCACAAACACATCAATCTTCTCTTTTTTTAAAGTTTTCTCCTCAAGTCTTCTAAGTTCACTCCCAAAATAAAGTGCTATAAGAGCTATTTCATCATCACTTAAACTTCTTGATATAAATTCTTCAAAATACTTCACAGAATACCTTGTAAGAGTAAAAAGTCTGTTGTATTCATCTTCTATTTGCCTTAAATTCGGATGTTTATATAAAATGTTATACTTTACTCGATTATATGTTGAAAGCAAATGTGTCGTAAGAGAAATTTCAAGATTTTCAGGCGGAATTGAAACCCCCGATACTTGGTTGAATCTATCAACTGTAGCTCTTGTAATAGGAATAAGCTTCTTAATTGTAATGTCTTCCCTGTTTATTTTGGAAAACTGGCTTGAATTTATCATTTTAACTATATAACATGCTTCTGCATCACTCAAAATTCCGTTTGAAGATAGGAATTGCTTCGTGCATCTGAATCCTGCATACTTCCTGTTTTCATCTCCATCTAAATTACAAGTCATCAATTTTTCTTCGTTTTTTACTCTATTTAAATACCATAATATAAACGTGCTTGTAATCATAATTGCATCATCCGTCAAATAATTGCCAGTTGCTTTTTCAAAACTGTTCAGATAAGTATTTATTCCGGAAAGTTTTATAGGATCATTTGCCAGCTGACTGTAAACAAGAGAGCTGTGCATGCTTAACTGCCCATATACCCAATTTCTCTGTAATTCTTCAGGGCCTTCAATTTTTCTGCCGTCTTTTGATTTCACAAGTTTTAATCCATATCTTTTCAAACTTTCAGTTACATTTTTCATATCCTTTATTGCAGTATTTTTTGATATATTTAAAAGCTCGGCAATTTTAAGAAGAGAAACAACTTCATTATTAATAAGCTTCCATATGATCAAATTTTTCCTTTCAAGACGTCCAAGCACAAAATTGGAGGATCGATTTGAAACTAGTTTACTTTCTCTAAGTTTATCTACACTATCAGGTGTTAAATAATATCCTGCTCCTCCTATTCTCTGAACATGCTCAATTCCTTTTTTCTCAAGTTCAATATTTACTTTTTTTATTACATAAAATATACTTCTTCGTGAAAGCTTTAATCTGTTCTGCAGTTCTTCAATGGATAAATACCTGTTGGTACTTACAAACAAATTTAAAAGCTCATCACCATGCTTTATTTTACTAAAATGGATCATGAAACACCCTCCTCACGGACTATCAATCCTCAATAACTATAGAGACGGGGAAATTCTACCTCCTAGTTAAAGCCTCCGAATACAAGTAAATTCGGAGGCTTTAAAAATACTAATTTTCTGAAAGCTGATTTTTATTCTTTGAATTCAATACTGAACTTATGATTACAACCAAAACTGTAAATCCAATAATGGCAAACATAAGTGCAGATTTTCCATATTGCCCAATGTTCCCAAGCAACATTCCAGGAATTAAATAATCCGTATCTGCAAATGTTGATGATGCAAGCTTGAGGTTTCCAAGAACAGGCAATACAAGAAGTGGCAACCAGCTTATCATAAGTCCATTCACTGCTGAGCCAAGAACAGCACCTCTTCGTCCACCGGTTGAATTTCCATATATACTAGCTGCCGCACCACAAAAGAAATGCCCAACAACCCCCGGGATAATAACCGTAGTTTTAAGTGCAATCATTATAAACATACTTATGGTACCTACTATAAAACTTACGAAAAATCCTATCAAAACTGCATTTGGAGCATATGGAAATACTATTGGAACATCAAGTGCCGGCTTCGAGTCCGGAACAAGTTTCTGTGCAATTCCTTGAAATGCAGGAACTATTTCTCCAAGTATCATACGTACACCCTGTAATACTACCACAAATCCAGCTGCAAATGTTCCCGCTTGAATAATAGAATATACTATAAAATTATTTCCAGAGCTAAGTTTGCTCTCCACAAATCCGGGACCAGCCAATATTGCAAGTGCAACATATACAACTGACATCAAAATGGTAATAGATACTGTAGAATCCCTCAAAAATCCAAGACTTTTTGGAATATTCAAATCCTCTGTCGTATACTTTTTATTTCCAAAAAGCTTTCCAATAAGTCCTGATGCTGCATATCCTATATTTCCTGTATGTCCCATAGCTACAGCATCACTTCCAGTTATTTTTTTCATAAAAGGCTGACACAGCGCAGGGGTAATCGTAAGCAGCGTTCCCTCAAACAATCCGCCAAGCAAAATAGTTTCAATACCTGTACCCATATTTGCACTTACAAGTATTACTGCAGCTAGACACGAAACGTAAAGCATTGCCTGTCCAGTCAAAAAGATATACTTGAATCTCGTAAATCTTGCCAATATAACATTAACAATCATTCCAACAAGCATAATAAGCGCGGTTGTCGTTCCATACTTGACAAGTGCAATTGCAACCACCGCCTCATTGCTTGGCACAACTCCCTGAACATGTAGTGCGAATTTAAACATTGAAGCAAAGGGTGCAAGAGAATTGCTTAAAATTCCTGATCCTCCTATCAAGACTAGAAAACCCGCAAATGTCTTGATTGTACCTTGAATTATCTCAGTTGGCTTTTTCTTTTTGAGCAGAAGTCCTATCATTGCAATTAGAGCAACCAGCATAGCAGGCTGCGTTGCAACTGATACAAATAAGTTTAATAAAGATTTCATATTAATCCCTCCTTTTGAATTTGTTATGAATGACTTATACCTTCATTGTCAAGAATAAGATTTACGCGTTCTTTTATCTCTTCCCTGTCAATCAGACTTTTTAGAGTTATTAACTTGTTTTCTGGAATTGAACCAAACGCCTCTGCAAGAGTTGATTCTACGAAAAAATAATCTGCTGAATTTGCAGAAACACTTCCTACATCACTGTGCTCGAGTTCTATCACATCCGTATCCACTCCCTCGTCTTTAAGCACCTGCTGAATATTCATCTGAACCATAAAGCTGCTTCCAAGTCCACTCTGACATACTGCAATAATTTTCATACTTATTTCCCCTTTGAATTAATTTGATTTTATAATATTTTCAAGTTTAGACACATCATCTGCTAAAAGCATTTCTTTAACTACATTTTCATTTCCTAAAAGCTTTGCAAGCTCCTGTATAACCCTCAAATGGCTGCTGTTGTCCACAGCAGATAGAACAAACCACAGCTTAATTTTATGATCTTTATTTACAAGATCCACTGCAGGATCAGTCTTTAAAAGAGCAAGTCCAATTTTGTTGACTCCATTCTCTGGTCTTGCATGTACCATTGCTATTTGATCTCCTATATTCATGTAAGGACCATTTTTATTTACAGAATCAATCATTGCATCTACATATTCCTTTTCTATGCTTTTGTTTTTCAAAAGTGGCAGTGACACTTTTAAAATAGCTTCTTTCCACGTCATGCAGGCTTGATTGTCGACTTGAATCGTTCCTTGATTCAGCAAATCACTAAGCATACATACTTTCACCTCACTTTGTTTTATGTAGTAACTTGACTTCTACAACTTAATCTAAAGTACATTCTTATTTTAAAATTTCAAAAAAGCGTTTACAAGTGCAGCCCTTTCACTTTTGACAGTGCAAAACTATATATTCCCAGGCAGATAAAAATAAGACAAGCAATTGAAGAACTTCCCCAAGACACTTGTCTTTTAATCATATCCCAGATTAAAATTTATATAAACTTTAAATGTACAAGCCTATCATTAAAATTATTGTGAATAAACGGTATTACCGCAATTTTTCCAAGCCATCTCCATCTCTTTTTATGATAATCGAAGAAATTTTTTTCATACATGAATTGAATGTTCGGGCTATACTCTTCTATGTCTTTTCCACTCTTTATCCCCCACAAAAAACTTGCTCCAACTTTGTTTACAGTATCATGGTGCTTACTGCCTTTTACTGCCATAGCCGGCATAACTTCAATTATCATTTCCCCATTTTTGAATTTTTGGGCGAGTTTGCTCATAAGTTCCCTGATTTCAGTCTCCTTAAAATACATAAGTACTCCCTCAGCCAAAATCAAAACAGGTCTGTCACTTTGTTCTATAATATCAAGCCATGAATAATCAAATACAGACCTAACAATCATTCTGTACCTTTCTGTTTCCTTTAAAAAGTTTTTCTTTATTCTTATAGGCTCTGGCAAGTCCAGATCATACCATATTATTTTTTCATTATCCACCCTAAAAAATCTTGTATCAAGCCCACAGCCTATATTTATAACTACCCCATGTGGATTTCTTTCTATAAAGTCACGTGTTTCATCATCGAACAACTGTGTACGTACAGCAACCCCTGTCTGTGACATCCAAGAATTATCAAACTTTGAAAAATCATAATCTATTTTACTTATCATATTCACAGCCATATCATCTTTGACTATGCAATCCTCTCTTGATGACTCCACCGCTCTTGCCCATAGAGGAATAAGCAGCGTCTCCGGAACCCCAGTTAATTTTTGTATCATTATGCGCCTCCTTTTCTGAAATTGATTATCATTTGATACAATATTACCATCTTGAAATTTGAAAGTCAATAAAACTCAAATAAGGCCTGCGCTCCCTTATAAGGGCATCTGCAGGCCTTCAATAACTCATCTTCACAAAATTTAATTTAAATTATTTTTAAGTTTTTCCCCGTCAGAATCAGCTTTTCTCCTGGATTTAAGTACTTTATAAATTATACAAAGCATTATAAACCATACAGGCGTCACAAATAAAGCAACACGTGTTTCACTATTAAGTGCCAGTGTAACTATTACAAAGGCAAAAAATATTAATATAACATAGTTTATAACTGGATAAAGTGGCATCTTGAACTTGTTTTTCTTCGCAAGTTCAGGTCTTGTCTTTCTGTACTTCATATGGCATATTACTATAATGGCCCAAATAAATATATAGCAGAATGTAGATATACTTGTAATAAGTACAAACACCCCTTGTGGCATGATATAGTTTAAAACAACTGCAATCAATATAACCGATGCAGAGAACATGGCCGCATTAACAGGTATACGGTTGCTAGTCAATTTCTTCATGGATTTAGGAGCATTTCCTTCCTTTGAAAGAGAATAAATCATTCGGCTTGTACTAAAAATTCCACTATTACAGGCAGATGCTGCTGAAGTCAATACTACAAAATTTACAATGCTTGCAGCTGCTGCAACTCCAATTGCAGAAAATACCTGAACAAACGGACTCTTTGCAGGATCAATTGAATTCCATGGATATATGGACATAATTACAGCAAGTGCCCCGACATAAAATATAATAATTCTTATCGGAATATTATTTATAGCCCTAGGAATTACCTCTTTAGGATTTTCAGTTTCACCAGCTGTAAGACCTACAAGTTCAATACCGGTAAATGCAAATACAACCATTTGAAATGACAAAACAAATCCATCAAGTCCATTCGGCATCCACCCACCATGCCTCCATAGATTGGTAAATGTAGCCGCCCCAGCACTTGTAGAAAATCCTTTTATGATCATGAATATTCCGCCTACAATTAGAGCTAATATTGCAATAATTTTGATAAGTGCAAACCAAAATTCCATCTCACCAAAAATCTTTACAGCAGTAAGGTTCATAATCAAAAGAACTATAAGAACTATAAGACTTGGTATCCACCTTGCAACACCGGGAAACCAATATTGTATGTAAAGTCCTGATGCAGTAACATCTGCCATTGCAAGCGAAAGCCAGCAAAACCAGTAGGTCCAACCACTTATAAAAGCAGCTCCCTCGCCCAAATAGTCATAAACGAATTCCAGGAAAGAATGATATTTTAAATTTGACAACAACAATTCTCCAAGAGCCCGCATTACAAAAAATAAAATTATGCCTGTTATTGAATACGCAAATAAAATAGATGGTCCAGCTAGATGTATCGATCTACCAGAACCTAGGAACAATCCTGTTCCAATTGCTCCTCCGATGGCCAGCAGCTGAACATGCCGATTTTTCAGCCCTCTCGCCAAGTCTTGATTTTCTTCCATATGTATTCCGCCTTCCTTTTTTTATACAAATATTTTACCGATGGACATACAAATGGGAATAGATAAGATCTAAATGAAGTAATTTAAGATAGATTACTCTTATAAGATATGTTATCCTTCTCCTGTCCTTTTACCTGAGAGTTTCACCTTTACGGCTTGCTCCTTCGGTGCTCTTTTTCAGAGTCTCTCCAAGGGTTCATCCAACAACGGTCATTCCAATTAAATAAGAACCTGAAAGATTTACTTCTTCGGTGAATGATGTTTACTCATAACTCTCCCGCTGTTTTCATATGAATGATTTAATTATACCATTATATATTAATATATAATCAATAAAGTTGCAATATTTTTTTACTATTTCATTTTTATCGTCAAGTAACTACCATATAGTCAATTTAAATATGAATTTTTTGACACCAAAATTAAATTAGGCTCCAGACGAACTAACTGCCTGAAACCAATTCATTAAAATATTTATTTAACTCATAAATCTGTATTTTAGCTCTCAACAAATTTCATCAATTCTTTATTAAATCTATCCTTTTCATCATAAAACAAGCCATGTCCGCTGTACTGAAAAGGTATAAGCTTTGAATTCAGGATGCTCCGGTTCTGTATTTTTCCAAGTTCAAATGGAACGACCATGTCATGTATTCCCTGCATAATAAGCGTTGGTACCTTTATAGAGTTTAAACTCTGAAACAGCACTTCATTTATCCATGTATCTGCAACTGCAGCAGTAGCCCATCCTGCCGCTTTAATCCCCAAACTAAAGAACCAATCAGAAAATGCTTCCGTTATGTGCTGGTAAAAAAATATATTTCCAAAATTCTGAAGCATTTGCGGGCGATCATCATAAGTCTGCTGAATAATCTCCACTATTGTATTTTTATCAACTCCATATGGAAAATCCGGCCTTTTAATAAGACTTGGAGCTGCAGCTGCAAAAAGCGCAAGTTTTGATACGCCATACCCCTTGTGTCTTCCCATATACTTTACTGCAATAGCTCCTCCCGTTGAATGCCCTGCCAATGTAATTTCTTTCAATCCCAATGTATTAATTACGCTTCTAACATCATCTGCAAGCCTTGCATAGTCATATCCTGTAAAAGGTCTATCCGATTGTCCAAAGCCTCTCTGGTCAACGCCAATACATCTATATCCATATTTGGGAAGAACGTTGAACTGATATTCAAATAAATTATGATCTCCAGGCCATCCATGTAAAAACAGTATAGTTTTATCTCCTCCTGGATTTATATCCTCTACGTATACATCTACTCCCTTTTCAACTTGAATATAATATCCCACAAAAACCCCCTGATATTTAATATTTATCTCTACATATTATTCAATCGGGTATTTTATTGTGAATTAAGGCTGTTCCCAATTTAAGAACAGCCTTTAAACCTAATGACCTCTGTGTTTCTCCTTTTTCTCATACTGCAATTTCAATGAAAGCTGGGCCTTGGTTCCTATAACAGTATTTTTGCATTCTTTTTTAATTTTTCTCTGAAGTCTTTTGGGATTTATTTTTTTACTTTGAATAACATTTCCTATTGAAATCGAACTGAATTTCAAATTTTCAAAGTTTTTTAAAATGAACCCATATACTTCATAATCTTTAGGTTCTGCTCCAAATACAACTTTTGAAGTTTGGTATACATCATCATACGTTCTCTCAAATATGCCCTTCCAAAATACTCCATCAAAAAATACAGTAAATTTGATACTTGTGTTCATTTGTTACTTCCTCCTGTTTTGTACTTCATCAGAGAATGGACATCCCCAGGAGGGAAGGCTACTTATATTCAAAAATTAAATATGTCCGGACTACCAACTGGAACTGTGTTTTTATCTATATAATCTCTTTTGTGAAATTTATGAGGAATAAAAAACTATATTGCCAACCACATTACCAAAGGCAAATGTTTTTATATTTGTAGAATTACTGGATATGTATTCCATTATGCTATGAAAAGGAATGATATTTATTGCCCTATGCTCCAAATGCGAAGTTTGTGATACCTCCATGCATTAATTTCACAAGACGATAAAAGTGGTACATATCGCCTTGTGTAAATATTAGACTTATACAAGCCCCTGTGCTCTCATTGCATCTGCCACCTTGATAAATCCCGTTATATTTGCTCCACTTAAGTAGTCATTGCCAAGCCCATAGACATGTGCTGTTTCAGCTGATTCTTTAAATATATTCTGCATGATTTTCTTTAATCTATCATTTACCTCTTCAGCTGACCAGCTTAATCTTAAGCTGTTTTGACTCATTTCCAATGCTGAAACTGCAACACCTCCGGCATTTGCAGCCTTTGCAGGTCCATACAATATATTGTTTTGTCTATAAACTTGAATTGCCTCTGGAGTGCTTGGCATGTTTGCTCCTTCTGCAACTAATTTAACACCATTTTCAGTAATCTTAAGAGCTTCTTTTTCCCCAATTTCATTTTGAGTTGCACACGGCAGAGCTATATCATATTTTAAATCCAGATTCCAAACGGATCCTTCATAATATTTTGCGCCTTTAACCCGATTAACATACTCTTTTATTCTACCTCTTTCAACTTCTTTAATTTGCTTTACTACTGAGAGATCAATGCCATTTGTATCAACTATGTATCCATTTGAATCCGACATGGCCAATACAGTTCCTCCTAATTCATGAACCTTTTGAACAGCATAAATAGCTACATTTCCCGATCCTGAAATTACAACTTTTTTGTTTTTAAAAGAATCATTCAACGTATTTAACATTTCCTCCGTATAATATACTAAACCAAATCCTGTAGCTTCCGGACGAATCAAAGAACCACCATAACTTATGCCTTTGCCGGTCAATACGCCTGACTGGTATCCCTTTAAACGTTTATATTGTCCGTACATGTAGCCTATTTCTCGTCCTCCAACTCCAATGTCTCCTGCTGGTACATCCAGATCAGGTCCAATATACTTTGACAATTCTGTCATAAAACTTTGACAAAATCTCATAATTTCATTATCTGATTTGCCTTTTGGATTGAAATCACTTCCCCCTTTGCCTCCACCAATTGGAAGCCCGGTTAAACTATTTTTAAATATCTGTTCAAATCCTAAGAATTTTATAATACTGAGATTTACCGTTGGATGGAATCTAAGTCCTCCTTTATATGGACCTATAGCAGAATTGAATTGTACTCTAAAGCCTCTATTTACCTGATAGTTACCTTTATCGTCAATCCACGGTACTCTGAATTGGATTGCACGTTCAGGTTCTGTAATACGTTCCAATATACTCTCTTGAATATATTCAGGATGCTTATCTAAAACTGGTTCCATAGTATTTAGAAAGTTTTGGACAGCTTCCTTAAACTCCGGTTGATAAGGATCCCTATTATTAATTTTTTCTAAAACACTTTTAATATATGCCCTGGTTTCTTCCATATCTCTACATCCCTTCATAAACTTTTTTATGCCCAACTCAATTTATATGTTATATTAAAATAAACGTAATTACAATAATTTAATCTTTTTTATATGTAATTACTGTCGTAATATAGTATTTATTTTTTGAAGGTAAATTTTATTTTAAATCATTGCTTATTAAATTAGGATTTCCAAAACTGTCAATGGATAATTGAATAGCTCTCTTATCATCATAACCCTTCTCCAAGTATTCATTTTACAATGATAAAAGATGGGACAATATAATTTCTTTTCTGAGCTCTATGCTGTCATTTTCATTTATGCCTCGTTTATCAATAATATCTTTTGTAAACTCTTCAAAAAATCACCACCAATAATTATATTAAAATCAATTAGTACTGATATTATAACATTTTATATCAATAAATTCGGTAACATATGCTACATATCTTTACTGGTAAAAGGGTTATATTATAATTAAGAAATCTAAGAAAAGAGGTAATGATATGACTAACTTATTTAAAAATATAAACTTCTCCAAAACGCTAAACTTAAACAACCTAATATCCTATCAAGAAGGTCAAGTAATAAGCCGAACCATAGCTCAAATGCCATCTGTAAATATTACTTTGTTCTCACTGGATAAAGGTGAAGGCATAAGTACTCATGTCACTTCCGGCGATGCCATGGTTCAGATATTAGACGGTACCGCTAAAATTACAATAGGGGACGATATATTTAATGTTAAAGCTGGCGAAACAATAATCATGCCTTCCGATATTCCTCATAGTCTTGAAGCATGTGAAAAATTCAAAATGCTTTTAACAGTTATAAAACACTAAGGAATACCTATTGTATAAAAGGAGAGGCTTTTAACCTCTCCTTTTTGTTACTTGTCCATGTTGTTTTTAGTTGTTAAAATTTTATTTTCTAATTTATATCTACATAATCTAATTCAGCATATCCTTTATCACCTTTTGATAATCTAATAATATTATCACCAGCGTTAAGATTAACTTTGACATTTACGTTAGAAAATTTTCCCCATCCACCAGTTACAGGATAATTAACTGTAGAAGCAGTTCCTCCGTTTACTGATAATTTATGAGTTGAATTTGATCCAGTTCCATTTGCATATCTAATTGTCATAGTATACGTTTTTTTCGTTGGTACATTTACGTAGAAATCAACATAGCTATCACTATAATCTATCTGTCCCACATACTTACTCATTGATGCATTTGAGCCTGAATTGTATTTAGCATGATATACTGCTGCATCTTCAGCCTCATATCTGTTGGTTGCCTGTCCATATGGAGTGATATATATACGATATCCGTCTTTAGCGTTCATTCCAGTAACTGGTACTGTTATATTACCGTTTGTAATTGTATAATCCCCTTCAGATTTTTTAATCGTAGAGTTTACAGTTGTACTAGCACTTTTATATGGAGTATAATCCACACGTACATGCACCTTAGTTCCAAAGTATGATGGGAAATTTTTTACCACTACATTTGTTGATGCTGATGAATCGGTAGTCCCCCCCATAAGTATACTTGCATATTTCTTTGCTGAATCAACGCACGCAAATGCATCGACAGCTCTTGCGTTGCCTGAGTTTGCCCCAGTTGTATTTACCATATTTCCTGACATGTCTCCATACCACTTGTAGAACCACCATCCACCATTTCTTGTGGTATCTGTAGCCAAGATACTACCCATTGTTCCAGGGCTATGCCAGAAGCTTTGCTCAGCGTTATCAAATTTATATCTTTCAAATTTCGAAATAAGAGGTGCTACAGATCCCGGTACTCCTTCATCATCATTATCCCAGCTCTGGCTATACTCATTCATTACCATCGGTCTCGGACTTATTCCAAGTGACTTTTCAATTGCCCTATAATCAGCTATAGTTCCTGGAAGATTCGGTGTAAAAAGATCATGCCAGCATATAATATCCGGCAAAGTATTATGATTCTTTTGATAAGTCATAAAATCAAGCATCTGAGCATGATCATAGCCTGCAAATGAAGGACCTATCGCTTTTGCTGTAGGATCTAATTGCTTCAATTTAGCTTGTGATTTGCTATAGAAATCATTAAAGCTCATTCCTGTTTTAGCTACATCAAAAGTATCGTCACCTTCATTAAAAATTTCATATCCATATATATTTGTCAAACCTGCGGATTTTACAGCATTAACAGTCATGGTCATTTTATTGAACCAATCAGTCATGTTTGTAAAGTTATAAAATCCCGTAAACCAGTCTGCCAAACGGATCTGAATTTTAGTTCCAATAGGCGTGTTATTAAACCTTTGTGCAACAGGTATAGCCGCTCCAACTCGCTGCTGATAACCAGAGCCAGCAACTGCTGGATTTATCAAACAATTTGGTTTAGTTGGCAGTATCAAACTCATATCTGGTTTGTTTTCAAGAACCCCATACAATGAACCTGATGCGCAATGAGTAACTGGCCTTATTACACTTGACAAATCAACAGTAACAGAAGATGCTGCAAAAACTGGTGTTGCCATATACATACTTAGTATAAGTGGAACACAAACAAGAAGTGCTAGTATCTTTTTTCTTTTCATAAATTTACCTTCCTTTATTATTTAAGACTTTTTCTATAACTTAAGATTACTAAATGTTAATATATTTCTATATTTCATTATTATTAACAAATTGTAAAATTATGATATAAATTTTATCAAATATTTTCAATATATTCAAGATGTATTGAAATATTTACTAGGAAAAAACCTTCAGTAAATGCTTCGGTGTTGTTTCCAGAATAAAATTTTTATAAAAGGAGAGGCTTTTAACCTCTCCCTTTTGTTACCTATCCGTCTTGTTTTTAATTATTCTGCCGTACTTGTTTAATACTGAATCCAACATTTGACTTGTCTCAACTATTTCCGGAATCAATAAGTCATTATTTTCCTTAATCAAGTCATTCAAATGTTTCCTTAATTCTCGCATTTCCAGCAGAATATCTTTTATATCAGTCATACTCATACCTCCTTCCCTACGTAAGTATAGAGTCAGAAGCATGGATATTGCATATTATTAATTTTTGTTATCTTTTCATGTATTAAAAAAGAGCTTCAGATTTATCTGAAACTCTCTAAGTACTTTAGCCTCCGCCAGTTATGACAACCTAATACCTTTCACTCATATTATGTATTTTATACTTGACTTGTCAAAGTATTTTTCAATATTTGCTCTAAAAAATTCTTTCATGTAGTTTAATTCATAATCTCTATATACATACTTGCCATATCCAAACTGACCATATTTAAATTTTCTTATCTCTTCTTCCATAGTCAGCATTGTTTTAGGATACACTGTTAAAATGTTTTCTTTTGCCTTTTTGGTAAACCTATGTGATATTATTTCAAAAGAAATCGCTGAATTAGAAAATTTTTTCCCTATCTCATCTATAATATCTTTATATCCAGCTTCCCAATTAGGATACAAGAATATTTGTGCAATTATAAAGCCAACATTATATCCGGCAGCCTATCGTCAATATACTTATCTGCCATGCTTAATATCTCATTTATATTTACATAAACTTTTGTATAAGGTTTTTTACCCATTTGGGTGTTAAGATAACAATATTCACACATTCCCATACAAGCACTTACCAAAGGCAATTGATAATGTGCAGACGGCTTACATGATTGAAACTCATAAGACTTTCTAATTCCAACTACCAGCGTACTTTTACCTTCAAAATACATTTTGGAAGCTGTATTCCCCGGTATATTAGTTATTCTTCCACTTTTAGAAAACAGTGTATCTACATCTTTATGTTGAAAATATATTACTTATCTTCATCGTCTTTTTGTTTAACTTCATAATCATCACTGTCTTTTTTATCTTTATCAAGTAAATAACTAAAATCAGTTAATTCTTTTCTCCTACCTTTACCATTTTTTCGTCCCAAACAAATCATCCTTTCCAATAACTTACTTCTCAATATAAAAATAAGATATCTAAATTAATAGATATCTAAAAATTCAATGGAAGTTGTATTTATATTTTATATGCCCTACAACTGCAGACATAATTACTAAATTCATAGCTTCACCTTTACTGTACAAAAAACTTCATACGATTTCTTAGTAACTGGCTTATATTACTTCTTTAGTCTATCACTATGCGCTATCACTGTCAATTTTTTCATGTGCAATCTGCTTTCTAAATGCATATTCACATTAGCATAAACTGTTTTATTAAACTTTCACAAACCAACATAACTGTAAATATTATGTTTATATAACTATACATTAGGAGACATGATCAATGTTTTATTATATATATCCTCAATTTTATAGGTCTGTATATCATATAAATATAAATACTAACGCTCATATTCTATCTTTGTTTAAAGACAATCATATTTATAAAACTTATAAAGTTGCAGTTGGGAAAAAATCCACGCCTACACCTAAGGGTACTTTCAAAATAATCAACCGTGCTATAAATCCAGGCGGTCCATTTGGTGCAAGATGGTTAGGCTTAAATGCTCCCTATGGAGATTATGGAATTCATGGCACAAATGATCCTTCTTCCATCGGGAAAAGTATTTCTAATGGATGCATAAGGATGTTTAATAATCAAGTCATCGAATTAAGCAATCTCGTTCCTATAGGTACCGTAGTAACAATAGTATAATCTTTAAGGGAATCTAATGTAAAACTCAAATAACAAATATTGCGAGAATATCCAGTTAAAAACTAGATGTTCTCGCAATATAATGATATGAATGTGACGCCAGCTGTATATTAATCTAATCATACTTTTTACTTAATTCATTCAACTTTCCAATAGAATTCCTATCTTTTTCTAGTATCTGTCCCGCAATATTTCTTGATTTATCATCTAAATTTCCTCTTAAAACTTTTTCAGCCATATTAACTCCTTTAGTCTCACCCGCTATAGTTCTTTTAATAATTTGAGATATATTTGTCTCTGATTGTAAGTACATATTGAGTTTAAACTCTGCCATTTTACCTTTCATTCCAAGATTTTCATCTGCTTCTCTAAATCCAGACTATTCATCATTTATTTTCCTCCTCAGTAATGATTTTATTATATATAATATCATTTCACTAGATTTTAAATTAATACCACATTCGAAAATAGACATCCTAAATTACGGATGCCTATTCCCAGTATTACAAATTTACATTTTTAAAGGAGGCCAGCTGTTACACTGACTTATGGCAGTTGCACTTAAGTTTACAGTGTCCTGCAACTACAGGCACCAGTTCGGTAATTACCATTACTTTTTTCATGTATGTAAAAATATTATTTTCATTTTCTCTAAGGAACTATTTCCTTAGGACACTTATAAGTATATATGGTATTTGTGACAACTTAGTGTAATATTAATTAACTATTTATTAAAAATTATATGATTGTATGAATAAAATATTTTCTATTTACAATATGTACTCTTGATACAAAAGCATGAATCATCATGGCCCCATAGTCTTTTTCTGTAATTTTACCTTCGTTAAGCAAATTTCTATCTTCTTTTATTAGTTCATCAAAAGTACTATTATACAGATCAAATTTTCCAGTGCCATTATCAATAATAGCTTTATTTATATAATTGTTACTACTCCCTAAACCATAACTATTATTTGGTAAATTATTTTTCATATTATTATATTCATATATAATATATTTTCGGTAACTTAAGCTGTTTATACCTATCAAATTAAAAATCCTTCTTACAAAATAATTATACTTTTTTATCGAATATTATTTGTAACAATTTATATTTAATTGAATATTTTTGTATTAATTACTTTTTAAGTAGTAGATATAAAATAAAAAAACTATCTCTAGCTTCTAATTTACCTTACATCTAAAAATAATAAAAAGTGCAATTAAGATTAAAAAGTCGGAAAAATTAAAAGCTGGTGATAGTCACACCAAGGATTATTTAGATTATATATTTTTAAGTCAGCAGGGAAATTTAATTAATGCAGGAAATCTAGATAAAACATGGACAAAATTCTTAAGAGAATTAAATATACCTCATAAAAAATTTCATGCTTTAAGGAATACATATGCTACTAAACAATTTGAGAACAATATACCTTTAAAAACTGTATCAATGCTTTTGGGACACAGCAGCATTGAAATAACTGCCAATATTTATACTCATGTTTTAAAGAAAGAAAAAGAAAAATCAGTAGATTTGCTAAGCAATATAGAAACTATGGTGTAAAAATGGTGTAAAATCTTCAAAAATAGCTATTGAAACTAAAAAAATAAGAACACCTTAACCATTTAAGTTAAGCCATTCTTTTCTTTGTTGGTAGTCCCTAGGAGGATCGAACTCCTGATTTCACCGTGAGAGGGTGACGTCTTAACCACTTGACCAAGGGACCTCATATCAAAACCGACATGTATTATTATATATCGATTTTATTCTCACGTCAATACCTTTTTTAAAATCTTTTTATTCTATATGAACGAAAGATGATAATGTCTTAGTATACCAAAGTTGATTATGTCCCAAAAAGCAAATTTATAATATAATAAACCTCATGACAAAGAAATGAGGTGGACATGATTAGAAAGGTATATTTAAAAATGAATGAAGAATTAAAATATAAAGTTATTAAGAAGTTAATAGATAGTAATGGTAACAAGCAGAGAGCTGCAATTGAGTTAGGCTGCACTGTTAGACATATAAACAGAATGATTAAGGGATATAAGGAAAAAGG